>CAYSCF010000014.1:0-52130 GCA_964429305.1 uncultured Sandaracinaceae bacterium
GGATCAGACGAGCGAGGTGCGAAGCGTCGATCGGATCGGCGGCGAGCGCACGCTCGGCGCGGGCTCGCGCGACGAAGTCGACTTCATCGGTGTCGATGACGTGATCGGGATCGTCGGGGTCTTCGACGAAGGGGCTCACGCGCCGATCAGAGCATCTTTGCGAGCCACTTGCCCGTCTCGCTGTTCTTCACCTTCACGACCTGCTCCGGCGTGCCCGTCGCGATCACGCGGCCACCGCCCGCGCCTCCTTCGGGGCCGAGATCGATGATCCAGTCGGCGCACTTCACGACGTCGAGGTTGTGCTCGATCACCAGCACGGTGTTGCCGGTCTCGACGAGCCGCTGCAGCACGGCGAGCAGCTTCTCGACGTCGCCGAAGTGCAGGCCCGTGGTCGGCTCGTCGAGCACGTAGAGCGTGCGGCCCGTCTGCACGCGCGCGAGCTCACGGCTGAGCTTGATGCGCTGCGCTTCGCCGCCGCTGAGCGTCGTCGCGGGCTGGCCGAGCTTCATGTAGCCGAGACCGACCTCTTCGAGCGTGCCGAGGATGCGCGAGAGCTTGGTGTGGAACGAGAAGAGCTCGCGGCACTCGGTGATCGACGACTCGAGCAGGTCGTGGACGTTCTTGCCCTTCCAGCGCACTTCGAGCGTCGAGTCGTTGTAGCGCTTGCCGCCGCACACCTCGCACGGGACCCAGACGTCCGAGAGGAAGTGCATCTCGACCTTCACGACGCCGTCGCCCTGGCACGACTCGCAGCGGCCGCCCTTCACGTTGAACGAGAAGCGCGCGGCATCGAAGCCGCGTGACTTCGCTTCGGGCAGCGTCGCGAGCAGCTCGCGGATCTCGTCGAACGCCTTCGTGTACGTGCCAGGATTGCTGCGCGGCGTGCGGCCGATCGGCTGCTGATCGATCGCGATGACCTTGTCGATGCCGTCGAGGCCTTCGATCGTGTCGTGATCGCCGACGGGATCGGACGCGTCGTGCAGCTCCTGCGCGAGCGCCGGCAACAGGATCGATCCGACGAGCGAGCTCTTCCCCGCGCCGCTCACGCCGGTGACGGCGACGAAGCAGCCGAGCGGGATGCGCACGTCGATGCCCTTGAGGTTGTTCTCGCGCGCGCCCTTCACGACGAGCGCACCCTTCTCCGGGCGGCGCGTCTTGGGAACGCCGATCTTTCGCTTGCCGGAGAGGAACGCGCCGGTGACGCTCTTCTTGTCTTTGACGAGCTGCGCCGGCGTGCCGGTGAACACGACGTGACCGCCCTGCGTGCCGGCGCCGGGCCCGAAGTCGACGACGTGATCGGCCGCGCGGATCGTCTCCTCGTCGTGCTCGACGACGAGCACCGAGTTGCCGAGATCGCGCAGACCCTCGAGCGTGCGCAACAAGCGCTCGTTGTCGCGCGCGTGCAGGCCGATGCTCGGCTCGTCGAGCACGTACATGACGCCGCTCAGCTCGCTGCCGAGCTGCGATGCCAAGCGAATGCGCTGCGCTTCACCGCCGCTCAGCGTCGGGCCGCTGCGATCGATCGTCAGATACGGCAGGCCGACGTTGAGCAGGAAGCCGAGCCGCGAGTTGATCTCGCGCAGCACGCCCTCGGCGATGATCGCCTCGCTCTTGCCCAGCTTCAGCGTCGTGAAGAGCGTCGACGCATCCACGATCGACATCGCGCTCACGTCGGAGATGCTCTTGGCTCCGACCTTCACCGCGATGCTCTCGGGGCGCAGGCGTCGTCCTTCGCAGTCGTCGCACGGCAGATCACGCAGGTACTGCTGGTACTGCTCGCGCATGCGCTCGCTGCTCGTCTCCTGGTACTTGCGCATCAACGACGGGATCACGCCGTGGAAGCGGATGCCCCAGCTGCCGTGGTTCTCGCTGCCTTCCTTGCCCCACTGCACGCGGATCTTCTTGCCGTCGAGCCCGTAGAGCACCTGATGGCGCTGCTTCTCGGTGAGCTTCTTCCACGGCACGTCGAGATCGACGCCGGTCGCCTTGCTCATCGCGTCGATGATGCGGAACGTCCAGCCCTCGCCCTTCGCGGCGCTCGTCGCCCACGGCTTGATCGCGCCCTCGCGGATCGAGAGCGACGCGTTCGGCACGACCAGCTTGGGATCGATCTCGAGGCGTGATCCGAGCCCGTGGCAGTGCGGGCACATGCCGAGCGGCGAGTTGAACGAGAAGCTCTGCGGCGAGAGCACCGGATAGCTGACGCCGCAGCACTGGCGCGACTCGCTGAACGTCAGCGGCTTGCCGCTCTCCGGCTCGACGATCGCTTCGCCCTTGCCTTCGCGCAGCGCGAGCTCGACCGCTTCGGCGATGCGACGACGTTCGGCGCCGGCGATCGTGATGCGATCGATCACGAGCTCGAGGTCGTGCTTGTTCTTCTTCTCGATCGCCGGCATCGCATCGAGGCGGTGCACCTCGCCGTCGAGGCGAACGCGGACGAAGCCCTTCTGGCGGAACGTCTCGAGCTCTTCTCTGAACTCGCCCTTTCGGTTCGCCGCGATCGGCGCGAGCACGAGCGCCTTCGTTCCGTCCGGCAGCGCGAGCACGTCGCGCACCACCTCGTCGACGCTGCGGCCCGCGACGACCTTGCCGCACACGTAGCAGTGCTGCGTGCCAGCGCGCGCGTAGAGGACACGCAGGTAGTCGTAGATCTCGGTGATCGTGCCGACCGTCGATCGCGGGTTGCCGCTCGCGCTCTTCTGCTCGATCGCGATCGTCGGAGACAGACCGCGCAGGCGCTCGACCGCCGGTCGCTCGAGCCGACCGAGGAACTGACGCGCGTAGCTCGAGAGGCTCTCGACGTAGCGGCGCTGGCCTTCGGCGTAGAGCGTGTCGAAAGCGAGCGAGCTCTTGCCCGAGCCGCTCGGCCCGGTCAGCACCACGAGCGCGTTCTTCGGCAGGACGAGGTGATCGACCTTCAGGTTGTGCTCGCGCGCCCCCGTGATCTCGATGGTGTCGAGCGCCTCGCCCTTCGATCGCTTCCCGTTCGTCTTGGCCCGCACGGCCGCGGGGATAGCACGCCGACTGACGGTGGATTGTCAGGTTTCGCTGACAGTCTGGTCAGCTCGTCGAGCCTCTTCGCCACATCCCGGAACGGCGCCCGATCGGGTAGGAAGGGCTCGGAGGAAACGATCATGGGCATCAGCAACGCGAGCAGCACCTGGACCGGAACTCTCAAGGCGGGAAAGGGCGCGATGAAGCCCGCGAACGGGCCCGAGGTTCCGTTCTCGCTCGGCACGCGCTTCGAAGGACAGAAGGGATCCAACCCCGAAGAGCTGCTCGGCGCCGCGTTCACGGGCTGCTACTCGATGGCGCTCTCGGCCGCGCTCGAGGGCGCGGGCATCACGCCGGAGAACATCTCGACGAGCGCGAAGGTGCATCTCGACAAGGACGGACCGGGCTTCGAGATCAGCAAGATCGAGCTGCGCACAGAGGTGCGCGCATCGGGCGCCGACGCCGCGAAGGTGAAGGCGATCGCCGAACAGACCCACAAGCAGTGCCCCGTCGGCAAAGCGCTCTCGGCCGTCGAGACGACGGTCGAAGCCGTGCTGGTCTGAGCTGCAGATCTCAGACGCGCTCGTAGCGCACGATGTCGAACGCGTACGCGTGTCGCTCGTCCGCTGCGTGGTGCGTTCGCTCGGTCTCGCGGAACTTGGTCTTGTCCCACTCGGGGAAGAACGCTTCGCCCTTCGGCTCGGCATCGACGTGCGTGAGCACGAGGCGCGTCGCACGCGGAAGGAACAGTCCGTAGATCTCGCCGCCGCCGATGATCATCACCTCCGGCACGTCGCCTGCGGCGCGCAGTGCGCCGTCGACGTCGTGCACGATGATGCATCCCTCGATCGCGATCGGGTGGCGCGTGAGCACGATGTTCTTGCGCTTCGGGAGCGGCTTGCCGACGGTGTCGAACGTCTTTCGGCCCTGCACGATGGGCTTTCCGAGCGTCTCGCGCTTGAAGTGCGCCAGGTCGTCGGGGAGCCGCCAGGGGAGCGAGCCATCGGCGTGACCGATCACGCGGTTGCGGCCCAGCGCAGCGATGAGCGTGATGTCCATGATCAGATCGCGACCGGCGCCTTGATGCCCGGATGCGGATCGTAGCCTTCGATCGTCAGGTGCTCGAAGCGCACGTCGTCGACACGCGTGACCTCGGGCGCGATGACGAGCCTCGGCAGCGGTCGCGGCGCGCGAGAGAGCTGCAGGTCGGCTTGCTCGAGATGATTCAGATAGAGGTGCACGTCGCCGAAGCTGTGCACGAAGTCGCCGACGCCCAAGCCCGCTTCGCGCGCGATGAGATGCGTGAGCAGCGCGTAGCTCGCCATGTTGAAGGGCACGCCGAGGAAGATGTCGGCGCTGCGCTGGTAGAGCTGACAGCTGAGCTTGCCGTTCGCGACGTAGAGCTGGAACAGCGCATGACACGGCTGCAGCGCCATCTTCGGCAGATCGGCGACGTTCCACGCCGACACGATCAAGCGGCGCGAGTCGGGATTCTTCTTCAGCTCGGCGAGCACCTGCGCTACCTGATCGATCTCGCCGCCCTCGGGCGTCTTCCAGTGCCGCCACTGCACGCCGTACACCGGGCCGAGCTCGCCTTTCGCGTCGGCCCACTCGTCCCAGATCGTGACGCCGTGCTCGCGCAGGTACGCGACGTTCGACTCGCCGCGCAGGAACCAGAGCAGCTCGTGCGCGACCGACTTCCAGTGGACCTTCTTGGTCGTCAGCAGCGGAAATCCGTCTTCCAGATTCACGCGAAGCTGCGCGCCGAAGAGCGAGAGCGTGCCGGTGCCCGTGCGGTCGGTCTTCTTCGCGCCGCGCTCACGGATGTCGCGCAGGAGATCGAGATAGGCCTTCATCGAGGAGACCGAGGCTACGCAGGCCACCGATCGGCGGCAAGGCTCGTCAGTTCGTGACGGGCGCCGGGAACACGTGGCGCTCGCCCGGCTCGCCGACCAGATCGGCCAGGCCGACCTCGTTCTTCTCGTCGATCTCGTAGGGCAAGAAGCACGACACCGGCTCTTCGACCACGTGCTCCATCGAGATCGCGATCGCGGCGGTGGTCGCCTCCGAGTCCTCGTCCTCGAGCGTGACGTCGGCGACGATCGCGATGGCGACGAGCTCGCCCTTTCGCTCCATGAGCGAGGTGCGCAGGCTCGCGACGACCGCGTCGGGATCCGGGCCCTCGCCGTCCTTCGGCGCTTCGCCACCGTCGGAGCCGAGATGCAGCACCTCGCCGTCGGTGCGCAGCGCGAGCGCGAACGGATCGAACTCGCCGTGCTCGGCGAGCAGCTCGACCGCGACCTCGACGGCGCCGTTCAGCAGCTCGTTGAGCTGACCGCGCGGCGAGCTCGGATCGAGCTCCTCTCCGTCTTCGTCGTCGTGATCGTGATCGCAGTTCTCGCCGTGCACGTGCTCGCCCGCATGCGCGTGATCATGCTTGTGTTCGTGATCGTGCGCGTGACCAGGCTCGCCCGCGTGCTCGTGGTCGCAGTTCTCGTCGTGCTTGTGCTCGTGATCGTCGTCGCCGTGAGACATCGTTCGACCATAGCCCGCTTTGCTCGGGGTGCTACGAGCCGCTCGGCGAGGACGACGAGCTCATCTCGGAGCCGATGTCGGTGACGTAGTGTTGCGCCGTCTCGCGCTGTGGCGCGCCGCTCGGCGCGACCTCGAGGTAACGCTGGAACAGCTCGCGTGCGTGCGGGCGATCGTCGAGGAACTCGGCGAGCAAGACGCCCATGTCGTAGAGCGCCGCCGCGTGCGTGGGCGAGGCATCGAGCACCGCCTGGTACGCGCGCCGCGCTTCTTCGTTGTGGCCCTGCCCGCGCTGCGCGATGCCGAGCGCGACCCGCGCATCGAGGTTGTCCGAGTCGGCGTCGAGCACTGCCTGGTAGTGCAGCGCCGCGCCCGCGTAGTCGCCCGCGTGCAGCAGCACCGAGCCCTGGTTCATGTGCGCCGGCGCGTAGCTCGCATCGAGCGCGACCGCGCGATCGAACTCCTCGAACGCCGCCTGCGTGTCGCCGCGACCGAGCTGCACGAGACCGAGGTCACAGCGCAGCTCCGCCGTGTCGCCCAGATCGAGCGCCTTGCGGATGACGAGCTCGGCGACGTCGTACTGCTCGCGCGCGCGATAGACACGGCCGACCTCCGCGAGCGCGCGGGCGCTCGAGGGCTCGCGGATCAGCACCTCGCGCGCCTGCTCGAGCGCACCGTCGTAGTCCTGCCGCTCGCGCAGGATGGTCGCGAGCGAGACACGCGCGGGCAGCTCGTCCGGATGCGTCGAGACGTAACTGCGCAGCAAGTCCGCCGCCGCGTTGCTGTCGCCGAGCGCATGACGCACCTCGGCGAGCGCGACGAGCACCTCGGCCGCGTCGGGCGCGATCGTGCGCGCCGCCTCGAACGACGTGGCAGCCGCCTGCAGATCGCCCGCGCGCCGGTTCAGCACTCCGAGCTGGTAAGTGGCCTCCCAGAGCGTCGGATCGATTGCCAGCGCAGCGTCGAAGTGATCGCGCGCGCGTCGCTCGGGCGCCCGGCCGCTATGCTCCATCTCGCGCACGCCAGCCTGGAACTCGCGGACGGCCTCGGGATCGATCGTGGCCGAGATGGTCGGGGTAGTCGTGGTGGCCGCCGTCTCGGTCGCGGCACCACCGCAGCCGGAGAGAGCCAGCAGAATCAGCGCGAGGGCGGGAGAGCGGCGACGCACGGGCGCGAGCATATCACCCCGCGCATTGCGATCGCTCGTTCGTCGGACCATCACGTCTGGGTGAGCCAAACCGCGTTCGAGCGCCTGGGGGAGCCGGCTCTGCGGGCGATCATCGACGACTTCGCCCTGCGCGTGACGAGCGACGTGATGATCGGCTTCTTCTTCGCCCGCGTCGATCGCGAGAGGCTGGCGCGCATGGAGTACGAGCACGCCGCCGCGCATCTCGGCGGGCCGGTCGTCTACTCGGGAAGACCGATCCGCGCCGCCCACGCCGCCCACCGCATCATGGGCGGCCACTTCGCACGACGCCGCGAGATCTTGCGCCAGACGTTGGTCGCGCACGCGGTGCCCGAAGACATCGCGAGCGCGTGGCTCGCGCACGTGGACTCGCTCCGCGACCAGATCACCCCAGACGTCGGCAGCGAGTGCGCGGGCAGCGCGCGGGAGCGAGAATGATGGCCTACAGTGTTCCCATGCGAGCTTGGACGCTGGGGTTGGGGCTCTTTGCGATCGCTGCGTGCAATCACGGCGTGCCCTATGCGGGCGGTGTGAACGACGCAGGGCCCAACCCGTGCTCGGCCCAACCATCGGGCATCACTTGCTTCGGAACCGAGGCCGACCACTGCGACGGCGCGGGCAACACGACGTCGCGCACCGACTGCGCCGCGTCCGGGCAGATCTGCGCGCCCGACGTCGGCTGCCGCGTGTGCGTCCCCAATCTCACGACGTGCGACGGCGAGACGGTCCGGACGTGCAACGCGCAGGGCACGGCGTCGACGACGGGCGCCACGTGCAATCCCGACGCCGGTGAGCACTGCAGCCCGACCGGGTGCGTGAACCTCTGTCAGCAGGCGGTGACGGAACACTCCTACATCGGCTGCGACTACCGCCCGACCGTGCTGCCGAACTCCGGGCTCAATCCGCACTTCGCGTACGCGGTCGTCGTCGCCAATCCGCAGCTCGTCGAGGCCGAGGTCACCATCTTCGCGAGCACCGACGTGATCGCGCAGCTGGTGATCCCGCCCGGTCAGCTCGCCGTGCAGGAGCTGCCGTGGGTCGACGTGCTCCGTGGCGACGACGCGCATCCGGCGTCGGTGCTCGCGGTCGACAGCGCCTACCACCTCGTCTCGGACGTGCCGGTCACGGTCACGCAGTTCAATCCGCTCCGCTACCAGATCGATCCGAGCTGCGTGTCGACCCGCTACGAAGACGGCTGTTTCTCGTACACGAACGACGCATCGCTGCTCTTGCCGACGCACGTGCTCACGGGCAGCTATCTGATGATGTCGCGCCCCTCGCACATCCTCGTCAGCCCCGACGGTCGCGACTTCTCGCCTGGTTACATGGCAGTCGTGAACGCCGAAGACCACATGATCGACGTCACGATCCACTCGACGGCGTTCACGATCGCATCCGCCGACGGAACCATTCCGCCACTGGCCCCCGGCGAGTCGCACGACTTCACGCTCGGCGTGGGCGACGTGCTCGTGCTCGAGACGCGTGACCCGGGCGATCCGTGCCCGGGCGAGACGTTCACGGACGACAACGGGAGCACGTCGGTGACGTACTGCAACCCCGGTGCGCAGTGGGATCTGACTGGCACCGAGGTGAGCACGACCGAGCGCGTCGCGGTGTTCGGCGGCCACAACTGCACCTTCGTTCCTTACAACCGTTGGGCCTGCGATCACCTCGAACAGCAGATCTTCCCCGTCGAGTCGCTCGGCGCGCAGCTCTTCGTGCCGGTCACGCACGCGCTGCGGATGGGTGAGCCCAATCTGCTGCGCATCGTCGCCGCGCGCGACGTCGCCGACATCACGTTCGACCCGCCGCTCGACGACGGCACAGAGTCCATCGAGCTCGCGCGGGGCGAGTACACCGAGCACGAGATCAGGCACGACACGTGGGTGCGCAGCTCGTCGCTCGAGGGCGACTCGGCGATCCTCGGCGCGATCTTCCTCGTCGGTCAGAACTACCTCGGGTTCGACACGATCGGCGCGAGCCCGTTCGCCGTGGGCGATCCGGCGATGGCGCTCCTGGTCCCCACCGTGCAGTACCGGACGAGCTACGAGTTCCTCGCGCCCGACACGTACTCGCAGAGCTACATCGGCGTGGCCGTGCCGATGGGCGGACAGGTCTATCTCGACGAGGCGCCGATCACCGCGATGTTGACGACGTCCGGCACGACGATGCGGCCGATGATGACGGGGCAGCTGCGCATCACGACGGGCCCGCACTCGATCCGCGGCGATCAAGCATTCGGCCTCTACGTGTACGGGTTCGGCAGCTACACGAGCTACATGTACCCGGGTGGCCTCGACTTCCGCGCGGTCGGGCCGCCGCTCTGATCGCGACTCAAGGCTCGAAGCAGATCTCGACGCGCGCGACGATGAGCGCGCCAGACGAAGGCCCCGGATAGATGCGCAGCAGCGCGCTGCCGTCGCCAGCCGGGAGCTGAGCGGTCGCATCGGCGAGGTACCACTCGTAGGGCGCGCTGTTCGCGACGAGGTCCGTCGGCGCGGCGCCCGTGCCGTGGAACGTCTGCCAGTGGAAGCTGCCGCTCGTGGTCGTGTCGAACGAGCGCCCGTAGATGGCGATCGTCGCGCGCGAGATCGAGCCGAGCAGGGCGGTGCTGAGCTCGACGTCGATGAACGCGGTGCCTTCCAGATCGAGACCGCCTTCGGCGAGGAACGTGTCGTCGAACGTCGGCGTGTACGAGAAGCTGCTGCTCGCCGAGCTCACGTGCCAACGCGAGGTGTCGGGCAGCTGGTTCAGCTCGTAGTCGACGTACGCGGTCGAGCCCGGACCACTGCCCAGCCAGCGAAAGCGGAGCGCGCGCGTGCCGAGCGCGCCCGAGACGCAGCCGCCGCTCGATGCCGCATCGTGACCGACGTCGACCGAGACGAATGCGTCGTGACCGCCGTCGATCGCGACGAACGCATCGTGACCGCCATCGACCGCGACGAACGCATCGACGCTCGTGTCCTCGGTCGCATCGGCGCGCGTGCTCGCATCCGTGCTCGTGCTCGCGTCCCCGCGCGCGCTCGCGTCCGTGCTCGCGCTCGCGCTCGCGTCCGTGCTCGCGCTCGCGTCCGTGCTCGTGCTCGCGTCCGTGCTCGCGTCCCGGCTCGCGCTCGCATCCGCCTCCACGTCGCGCCCCGAGTCGCACCCGAGCGCGACGCCACCGACGACCAGCAAGAAGACGAGCGCGCGCATCAGTACCGCGGCGCGCTCGGATCGACCTGCTGCGACCACGCTTCGATGCCGCCGGTCACGTTGTAGACCTCGCGGAACCCGAGCCGGATCACGTGCTCGGCGGCGGCGCGGCTACGCACACCGTGATGACAGTAGAGAACGATCGGCATCGCGCGATCGACCTCGTCGAGGATCTCGGGATCGTCTGCCGAGAACCGCACCGAGCCGTCGAGCTTCACGATGTCGCGCTCGTCCTCCGTACGAACGTCGAGCAAGAGCATCGGCTTGTGCGCGTCGAGCATCTGCTTGAGCGCCGTCACCGCGAGCGAGCGCACCTTCGGCGGTGCGTTCGGGTTCTCGATCTTGAATCCTTCGGTGCTGCCGGTGCGCACGAAGTCGATCGTCATACCGTCGGCGCGACGCGCGCTCGCCGCGTCCATCGCGAGCAGCACGCGTCCCATGTCGAGCACGAGATCTTTCGGCTGCGCAGGCGCGAGATCGAGCACGGTGTCGAACGCGCGATCGATCTCCACGCGCACCTTCGCGGGGGCCGTCTCGGCGTACGTGACGAATGCGTCGATCGCCGCCTCGGTCAGCATCACCTCGGGCGTCTCCACCGGCAGTGGGCCCGCGGTGCCGACCGCCACCGCGAGCTCGCCCGCGCTCGCCATCTCTTCGACGATGTCGGCGCCCCCGATCAGCTTTCCATCCACGTAGAGCTGCGGAAACGACGGCCAGTTCGAGTAGACCTTCATGCCCTCGCGGATCGCCTCGTCGGCGAGCACGTCGACGGTGACGTAGTCGGGCAAGAGCTCGTCGAGCTCGTCGACCGTGCGCGACGAGAACCCGCACGCGGGCGCACGCCGATTGCCCTTCATGAAGAGCACCACCTTGCCCGAAGACAGAATCTGCTCGATGCGAGCTCGCAGAGACGCGTCCATGCGCGCCTCTTACCAGAGCGCTTCGCGAAATCGAGTGACGCTCAATCGACGGGGGTGTCGCCGTAGATCATGTCGCCGTGGAACGAGTCCTGACGTCGCTGCCAGCCGATCACGTGCACGTCGGGCAGATGACGCACGGCCTGATCGATCGTGCGCATCACGAGCTTCATGCTCTCGGTTCGTGGCGGCGCCGCGTAGCGTGCGCCTCCGAGCGGCTGCGCATAGACCATGAGCTGCCAGCGCACCGCCGAGACCGGGCCGAGCGTGAGCAGGAACGCATCGCCGAGCATCAAGCCGGCGAGCTCGACGGTTCCTTCGCGATCGGCGCGCCAAGGGCCCGGCTCCGCGCCTGCGCGCTCGAGCGCGTGAGCGATGGCGTCGAGCAGCTCGGGATCGGGCACGCTCTCACCGTCCTCGAGCACGGCGCCCGGCAGCCGCTCGAAGATCAGGGCGGACCGAACGCCCGGCACGTCTTTGGACGGAGCGAACGCCGGCGGATGCGGCCGGGTCAGCAGGATCGCCAGACCGATCACGAACAGACACGCCAAACCGACCAGATAGAACATTCGTACACGAAGCATGAATCGCGAGGGACTCACATGCACATTTCGCGGTTCGTGGAATGATTCAGTCTTAGAGAAGCTCGCATTTGCCACGCTGGGCATGTGTTCCTCGGCTACTCTGCTCTCGCTGTGAACTCTCTCTGATGTCCACCATCGAGCTCTCGAACGGAAGCGCGACGTTGACGGCGCGAGCGGACTATCTGCTCGTCGTCGAGCACGGCACGCTGTCGACGCCGGACGAAGTGCTCCGCTACGTCACCGAGCTCGAGATGGCGGGACAGCGTTTCCATCTGCGACGCCTGCTCGTCGATGCGCGCTCCGAGGTGGACGAGGCCGAGTCGCGTGGCGAGGCGAGCAGCGCGATGTGGCGATGGATCCGCTCGCAGCGCGGTTTCGACATGATCGGCTACGTGCTGCGCGACGAGATGACGATCGCGCGTGTGAACATGACCGCGCTGTCCGAGCGTCTGCCGGTGCGCGCGTTCTCGGCCGTCGCCGACGGGCATCGTTGGCTCGCGCGAGCGCGCCCGAGCTCCACATCGCTCACACCCGCGCGCCCCGTGCCGAGCTCGGTTCCCCCGCCGCCTCTGCACACGACCGCGTCGCGCACTTCGATGACGACGCCGCCGAGCGGGAGCGTGCCGCGACAGCGAGACACCGCGCGTCATCCGACGCTCTCGCCGCGTGATGCCGATGCGCTGCTGCGGAGCCGTTCCTCGACGCCGCCGCAGCCCGAGAGCGCGCGCCAGACGGTGAAGATCGCGACGCTCGACGAGAAGACAGCCGAAGAGATCAGGCGCAAGGGCTCACGCTGACTCGGCTCTGCGAATCACTCTCGTGATTCGCGTCGGTCTATCCGTTCTGACGAAGCTTCAAGAAGCCGCGCACGACCTTCATCGTGCTGCCGCCGACGAGGCCGTGGAAGACCTCGCGCATGCCGTCGTACTTGTTCTTGTACGGAAACCAGAACGGCTCGGTGTCGAAGTAGCCGCGGTCGACCATGATCGCTTTCTGGTGCGAGAACGCGAGCAAGCCTTCGGGCCCGTGGTAGCGCCCGAAGCCGCTGTTCTTCACGCCGCCGAACGGGAGCGCGGGGTTGCCGACGCTGACGACCACGTCGTTCACGTTCACCTGGCCGCACTCCAGCTTGCTCGCGATGGCGATGCCCTTCTTCACGTCGCTCGTGAAGACGCTGCCGACCAGGCCGTACTGGTGCTCGTTCGCCATGCGCACCGCTTGATCGGCGCTCTCGACCTTCACGACCGGTAGCACCGGGCCGAACGTCTCGTCGCGGTAGATGTCCATGTCGACGCGCACGTCCGTCAGCAACGTGGGCGCGTAGAACTGGCCCGGTCGATCGAGACGATGGCCGCCGAGCACGACCTTGGCGCCCTTCTCGACCGCGTCTTTCACGTGCTTGTCCACGATGTCGATCTGTCGCGCCATCGTCATCGGGCCCATGTCCGCGTGCTCGTCGGGGCCGCCGACCGTGACCTTCTCGACCTCGCGCGTGAGCAGCTCGACGAAGCGGTCGTACACTTTCGCTTCGACGAAGACGCGCTCAACCGACGTGCACATCTGACCGCAGTTGACGAGGCCGCCCCACGCGCATGCCCTGGCCGCGCGCTCGAGGTTCGCGTCCGCGCAGACGATGAACGCGTCCTTGCCGCCGAGCTCGAGCTCGACGGGGATCGGCTTCTTCGCGGCTGCGGCCATCACCTTGCGGCCCGTCGCGACGGAGCCGGTGAAGAAGATCTTGTCGACGTCGGCCTCGGCGAGCGCGGCGCCCGTCGAGCCGTCGCCCTGGATCACCTCGACGACGCCGGTCGGCAGACCGATGCGCTGGAAGATCTCGCGCAGGATCTCGCCGGTGATCGGCGTGACCTCGCTGGGCTTGAGCACGACCGTGTTGCCGGCGATGAGCGCCGACATGATCGGCACCATCGAGAGCTGGAACGGGAAGTTCCACGGGCTGATGATCGCGACGACGCCGATCGGGAAGTGCTCGACGTAGCTCGCCTTGCCCGGGAACAGGATCGATCCCGGCACCTTCTTGCGCGCGAGCACCTTCGGCGCTTCGGCCTTGTAGTAGTCGAGGAAGAGCGGCGCGCTCATCAGCTCGGTCAGCAGCGCATCGACGAGCGGCTTGCCGGTGTCCTCGCTGATGCGGCGCGCATACTCCTCGCCGTGGGTCTTCACGACCTCCTTGATGCGCATCAGGAGCTCGATGCGGCGCGCGAGCGTCGTCTGCTTCCAGCTCTCGAACGCGCTGCGAGCGCGCGCGACGGACGCGCGGACCTCGGCCTCGGTCGTGATGTGGAAGTCGGCGAGCCGCTCCCCGGTGACCGGCGAGCGCTTCTCGAACGTCGCGTGGTGCGTGCCCTTGCCGTTGCCGTTCGTGACCTGCGGGGTGCTCATGCTCCGCATGATGCCGCGAAAACGAGAAGGGCGAGAAAGAGAGTCTCTTTCCCGCCCAGTTCTTCCGTCTACGTCCGGTCAGTTCAGGTGTCGGCGCCGAAGATCGCCAACACGGCTGCCCATATGGTGAACAGGCCCGCGAAGAACGAGATCACGGCCATGCCCATGAGCATGAAGTTGCCGCCGTTGGGCGTCGCCAGCACGAGCACGGCACCGAGCAACACGACACCGAGCGTCACGTAGCCGGGCAGAGCCGCGACGAAGACCGAGACGATCATGATCGCGATCGAGCCCACCACGCAGAGGGCGATCGGCAGGTTGTTGCCGAACGGCGTCAGCGTGACGAGCGCGGTGCCGACGACGATGGCCGCGAAGAGGCCCCAGCCGACCATGCCCGAGGCCAGCAGCGTTCCGACGCCGGCCGGGACGAGCCAGCCCACGAAGTAGAGACCGAAGAGCAGCACGAAGCTCGGCGAGTTGGCCGGAAACGACTGCGCGCGGCGGAGAATGGCACTGTCGCGATCGAGACGAGCGTCGAATTCACTCATGGCGGGCCGCAGCCTAATCGGATCCCGGCGGGGGATACAAGAGCCTCGGCACGGAGGCCCGCGTGTTAGGCTCCCGCCCGTGACCGCGTCCGCTGCGGGCGCGCCCGAGAGCATCGGGCCGTACCGCCTCCTCGAGAAGCTCGGCCAGGGCGGAATGGCGACCGTCTTCCGCGGCGAGCGGGTCGGTGAGGCCGGGTTCAAGAAGCGCGTCGCGATCAAGCGGATCCTCCCGCAATACCGGAGAGATGCGTCGCTGCTCGAGCGCTTCGCGGCCGAGGCCCGGACCAACGCGCGGCTGGATCACCCGAACCTGGTGCAGGTCCTCGACTTCGGGATCGACCCCGAGCCGTACCTCGTCCTCGAGTTCATCGAGGGCGTCTCGCTCTCGCAGATCATGCAGCGGCTCGTCGATCGCCAAGGGACGCTGGAGATGGCGGCCGCCCTCTTCATCGGGGCCGAGGCGGCGACGGGGCTCGACCACGCCCATCGGCGCAAGGACGACGACGGGACGCCGCTCGGGATCGTGCACCGCGACGTCAGCCCGCAGAACGTGCTGATCAGCAACGAAGGCGCGGTGAAGATCAGCGACTTCGGCCTCGTGAAGGCGGCCGACAACGTGCTCAAGACCGCCAGCGGCGTGAGCATCGGCAAGATCAGCTACATGGCGCCGGAGCAGTCGTCGGGAAATCCGATCGACGCGCGCGCCGACATCTTCTCTCTGGGCGTGATGCTCTGGGAGATGCTGACGCTGCGCTCGCTGATCCCACCCGACGATCCGGCGCGGGCCGCGCAGCTCTTGCAGTCGGGCGCGTTCGAGCCGCCGTCGCGTCACAACCCGCGCGTCACCGAGCGGCTCGATCGCATCGTGATGAGCTGCCTGCGCATCGATCCCGAGCAGCGCATGCCGAGCGCGCAGCAGCTGAGCCTCGAGCTGCGCGAGATGCTGCACGAGATGGCGGCGGGCTACGGACGCCAGCAGCTCGCGCGTCTGGTCGCGTGGCTCTTCCCCGAGAAGGGCTGGCAGATCTCGGAGCCCGATCAGCCTGCAGCGCAGCCTTCGAGCGAAGAGCGGCTCTCGATGCCGATGAACGCGCCCGCGGCGATGGCGATGCAGCAGCGCGTGAGCTCGGCGCCGCCACCGCCACCCGTGATCGCGCGGCCCGCGCCCATGCCGAGCGCGCCGGGATCACGGAGCCGTCGCGTGGCGCTCGTCGTGCTCGCGGCCCTGCTCGTGGTGATCGGAGCGATCGCGGCCATCGCGATCGTCGTCGCGATCTACTTCGCGCATCGTACGAACATCGCCGAGTCGACGCCGGTGCTTCCAGTGCCCGTTCCGATCCCCGTGACGCGCGCGCCGATGATGCCGAGCACGCCGCCCGCGCAGGACCTGACGCTCGACATCACCTCGCCCGTCCCCGACGTGCACGTGTTCATGGGCGCGCGCGATCTCGGCGGCCTGCCGATGATGCTCCACCAGCGCGATCTCTCGGGCGAGGCGCTCATCGCAGTCGCGGCGCATCACGAGCCGCGCGTCATCCGCACCGAGCTGGTGATCGAGCTGATGCGAACGCATCCGACGTACGTCATCCAGCTCGACGAGACGGACACGCCCGATCAGGTCGCGTACGTGCGCTACGCGGGACAAGGCATCGCGCACCTACCGAACGGCGACGATCTGGGCCCTGTTCCCGGCGTGATCATGATCCCGGTGCAAGAAGACGAGCCCGCGCAGACGTCGATCGTCGTGTGGGACGAGTCGGGCACGGAGCTGCCGGCGCTCTCGCTCGCGGGCTGCTCGCCCGATCGCGTGTGCTTGCTGACGGCGATCGGCGGGCCCTCGTGAGCAGCCCTGGTAGTCTGCGGCCGCCCATGAGATCGCACTGGTCGAGAACGTTCGTGACGATCGTGGTGTGTGCTTCGTGGCTCGCGGCGTGGGTCGCTGCCGGTCAGGTGCGCGCTCCGGGAGGCACGATGGACGTGAGCGAGATCCAGCCGGGCATGCGCGGCTACGGGCTCACCGTGTTCCGCGGCACCGTGCCGGAGCGCTTCGACATCGAGGTCGTCGACGTGCTGCACGGGTTCCGGCCCGATCAGGACCTCATCATCATCCACTGCGAGCATCCGATCCTCGAGGACGCGAACACCGTCGGTGGCATGAGCGGCAGCCCGATCTTCATCGACGATCGCCTCGTCGGTGCGTACTCGTACGGTTGGCCCTTCGGACGGCATCCGTACGCGGGCGTCACGCCGATCGCGAACATGCTGCGCGAGATGCGGCGACCGACGCGACCGACGTCGTTCCCCGGCGCGACACCGGTCCCGGTCACACCGCCCGCGAGCGGAACGGCGGCGCGTACACCGCGGCGTCCACAGCTCGGTGGCGTCACGCCTTATCTCGGCGATCACCGCACCTCCGCGTTCGCGGCGCTCGAGGACATGGCGCGTCACGTGATGCCGACGGCCGAAGGCGCGACGTGGGTGCCGGCCTCCACGCCGATGCTCGTCGGCGGCTTCGACGACGCGTCGGTCGCGATGCTCGCACAGGCGTACGCGCCGCTCGGCATCGAAGTGCTGCAGGCAGGCGGGACCGGCACGACCTCGACGACGTCGCCGCCGCCGCGCTTCGTCGACGGTGGCGCGCTCGCGGTCACGCTCGCGCGTGGAGACATCTCGAGCACGGTGATCGGCACCGTCACACACGTCGACGGCGATCATCTCGTCGCGTTCGGCCATCCGATGCTGGAGATCGGCGAGGTCGGCTATCCGACGGCCGTCGCGCGCGTGCTCCACATCCTCTCGACCGTGCAGCGCTCGTTCAAGATCGCCGAGCCGATCTCGCCGCTCGGCGCGCTCGTGCAGGATCGTCAGGCAGCGATCGTCGTCGACACGTCGATCCAGCCCGCGATGATCCCCGTGCACCTCCATCTCTCGGGCATTCCCGACACCGAGCGCAACGAGTGGAACTTCGAGATCGCGAGCCATCGCTCGGCGACCTCGACGTTGCTCACGAGCAGCATCCAGAGCGCCGTGAAGAGCGTCGCGGGCGATGCCGACTACGTGACGTTCGAGGCGACGAGCCGCGTGCGCTTCGACGGGATCGCCACGCCGATCGAGGTGATCGATCACGGCTTCAGCGCGACGGGCGCGCACCAGACGAGCGCGCTCGGTCAGCTGCGCGCGTTCGATCTCGTGGAGGCCGCGTACGCGAACCCGTTCGAAGAGACGCGCCTGACCGGCATCGACATCGATCTCGCGCTCGTGTTCGAGCACCACACCGCCGAGATCGTGGATGTCGGCGTGGATGCGACCGAGGTCGATCCGGGTGACGACGTTCCGCTGCGGATCGTGCTGCGCCCCTGGAACGGCGAAGAGCGGACGATCACGACGAGCGTGCACATCCCGGAGAGCGCGGCGGGCGACTCGATCTCGCTGCTCGTGCAGCCGGGGCGCGAGGTCGACGTCGAGCGGCCCGAGGCGCGCACGCTCGGCGAGGTGCTCGCCGCGATCCAGCGTCGCTACGACACGCGCTCGGTCGTGGTGTCGCTGCGCATGCAGGGACGAGGGCTGCGCGCGCCGGGGCACGTCGCATCGTCCTTGCCGATGTCGATGATCGATGCGCTCCAACAGACGGGCGACGGAGATCGCGTGCGCGAGATCGCGTCGCACATCCGGACCGAGGTTCCGACCGAGTACGTCCTCGAGGGCGGCGCGCGGCTCGAGCTCACGGTGCGCCGGTTGGCACGCGAAGAGGACGCGGACTGACGTTCACCGCACCGGCAGAGGAAGCAGGCTGATCGCGGGCGTCAGCACGCTGTCGTTCTGCCAGCTCGTCGCGTGGCAGTCGTTGCAGGTGAGCGTCGCGGCATCGACGCCGGCATCGCGGCCGCGCGCGCCGTAGCCATGCCCGCTCGGTGGAGAGGTCCCGCGCCAGACGACGTCGCTCGCACCATCCGCGTCGACGTCGAGCTCGAAGAATTCCCAGCCCGCGGCGCCGTGCGTGTTGTAGTCGGCGCCGCGCTTGACCATCGCGTGGACGATCCAGTCCTCGGGCGGGCCCGACTGGATCTCCTTCACGAGGATCGTACCGACGGGCCACGTGCGCGTTCCCGCCGGCGGACGATGGTTGAGATAGACGTACGTCGGGCCCGGCGTCGCGCCCGTCGGGATCATCGCGCCCTCGACCGGGTGTCGCTCCCAGCTGCGGTAGCCATCGAAGTCGCGCGCGAACGCGAGGAACGTATCGCCGTCGGGCAGTGGGCCGACGTCCGTGAAGACCTCTTCGCGCACTTCCGTCTCGCCGACACGCATGAGCGATGCAAGCGCGATCGAGATCAGCGCGACGGCGAAGATCGCGAGCCCGATGCGCGATCTCATCTCGGTCGGCCCCTCATCTCGGTCGGCTCAGCGGCGAGATGTCCATCGCGTTGCCGGCGGCGCGCAGGTGCCACGCGAGCGTGCCTTCGTCTCGTCCGTTCGTCGCGCGCGACAGGATCGCGAAGATGCGCCCGTAGGGCGTCGCTCGATCGGTCTCGCTCGGCCGATCGGGATCGAACGAGGTCGGCGCATCGGGCAGCGCATCCCCTTCGATCGCGTCGTAGGTGCGCTCGAGCTCGGTCAGGCCCGCCTCGATCGGCATGCGATGCGCCTCTGCTTCCGGATGCGCCGCCATCAGCGGAGCGAAGGCGCGCAGCACCGCGCGGGCGCCCGCGAGGTTGCTGCGCATGTCAGCGAGCGTGATGGCCGCGTAGCGCGACTCGTCTTGGCCAGTCGTGCCGAGCAACACCTTCTCCGATTGCTCCTCGATCGATCCCTCGATGCCGCGCCACGCGGTCGCGTTGTCGAGCGCCACCGGCCCGAGCGCGCGCTGCATCGCTCGCACCTGCGTCACGAGATGCATGCAGAGCTCGTCGCGGAAGGCGCGGGCTTCGTCTGCATCCTGCGGCGTGCGCGGCGCCACGTAGCCCACCAGCGGCTGTTCGAAGACGACGACCGCCGGCGGTATCGCGTCGGACCACAAGATCCGCTCGATCGCGTGCATCCCGACGAACCCGTTCGCATCGAACGGGCGCGCGTCGAGGTGCAGCTCGGCCTCGCGCTCGAAGCGTCCGTCGATCGCCGCATCCGTCTCGGGGAACAAGATCGCGATCGCGCCTTCGACGTGCTCGTAGGCCGCGCGCGCCCGGCGCCAGGCAGCGCGCATCGCATCGACCGACGCGCGATCACTTTCGATCGACCAGCCGTCAGCGTCGGGCTCGGGCGCTGCGGCGCGGATCTCCTCGGCAGCGCGCGCGAGCGCGTCGATCTCGCCATCGACCCACGTCTTGACCGCGCGCGCTGCGCTCTCGTCGGGCGCCGGGCCAGGCGCGGGCGTGTCGCTCCCGCAGGCAGCGACCAGGACGAAGAAGAGCACGCGCCTCACAGCTGCTCCACGAAGCGAACCAACGCATCACGATCCGTCGGCGCGAGCGCATCGAAGCGCGCGATCACGTCGTTCGCCTCCGAGCCGCTCGATGCATGTGCCGCGATCGCATCGCCCACGCGCGTCACGCGCCCATCGTGCAGCAGCGCGCCGAGAAAACGGATGCCCACGAGCGGCGCCGTACGCCACTCGCGACCGGTCGCGACGCCCTCGTCGATGCCATCCGACAGACCGTCGCCCATGTCGTGCAGGAGCACGTCGGTGTAGAGCGAGACCTCGACGTCGCGCATCGCAGGCACCGGATGATCGGCCCGTGTGTGCATCGAAGGCACGTGGCAGTCGGCACAGCCTACGTCGGAGAAGAGCTGCGCGCCGTGCGCATCGGTCGTGCGCGCAGGCACGTCGAGCAAGCGCACGTAGTCGGCCAAGAGCGCGATGTCCTCGGCCGAGAGATCCACGCCCGGCCGCGCGTCGTCGGTCAGGCCTTCCGGTCCGGGCAGCTCTTCCGTGCGCATCGGCGAGGTCAGGCCCATGTCGCCGAGCAACGCGTCGGCGACGAACTCGTCGAGCGTCGCCGCGCGCGCCTTGTGCCCGAAGCGTCCGATCCCGGAGGGCAGATGCGCGACGCGGCCGGAGATCACGCCCGTCTGCGCGCGCTCGGCCGCGAGGATCTCGCTGTCGTCGATCGCCTCGAGCCATCCGCGCGCGAACACGGCCGGCGGCAAGCGCAGCGTCTCGCGCCAGCCCTCGATCGTCGGCACGAGCGCGATCGTCGCGTCGTGTGTCGTCCGAGGCCGCACGACGTCACCATAGAGAAGAGGTGCGGCGCTCGAATCGACACGCGAGAGACGCCGCACCGCCCCGGGGCCGCGCCGATCGTCCTCGTGACAGCTCTCGCACGCGCGGTGGATGTAGAGCGGCCCGAGGCCTTGCGACTCGCGGAACGGCAGCTCGAAGCGCGCGTCGGCCTCTTCGAAGCGCGCGAGCTCTTCATCGGAGAGGCCGGCGATCGGCGCATCACTCGGATCTTCGACCACCCGCGAGATCGGCGGAGGCGGCGGCGCAGGCGCGCTCTGTTCTGCCGAGCCACACGCGGTGACGAGCAGCGTCGCGCACACCACCGCGCGGAGCGCCTCGCGATCCATGGGCGCACCCTAGCATCCAGCGCGATGGACGACTCGGCTCAGCACACACTCTCTTCGAGCCGTCGCTCGTACGAGACGCGCTCGGCGCGGCTCTCGGCGAGCGCGATCGCGCGGCGATAGAACACGCTCGCGTCACCACCCATGCGTCGCTCCACGTCGGCGCGCGAGGCCCAGTAGAACGAATAGCGCGCGAGCTTCGGATCGCGCGCTAGCGCGATCCGCGCGTCGCGGCCCGCAGCGAGGCCCTCCGTCTCGGCGATCACGACCGCGCGATTCATCGACAGCACCGGGCTCGGCGCCATCGCGATCAGTGCGTCGTAGTACGCGAGGATCTTCGGCCAGTCGGTCTCGGCGACGGACGCGGCGCGTGCATGCGCGAGCGCGATGCCCGCTTCGAGGTGCCACCGCGTCATGCGATCGCCGCCGGCGCTCGCACCGAGATGCACCACGCCGCGATCGATCAGCTTCGCATCCCATCGCGATCGATCCTGGTCGGCCAGCGGCACGATCACGCCCGCTTCGTCGAGCCGCGTGCCGAGCCGTGCCGCGTGCAGACAGAAGAGCGCGGCGAGCGCGTGGCAGGACGCGCGATCGATCGCCTCGACGCCGAGCATCAGCTCGACGAGACGCAGCGCCTCGGCGCACATCGCCGGATGAATCGGCGTGTCCGCGTCACTGCCGTGATATCCCTCGTTGAACACGAGATAGAGCGCCTGCTCGACCGAGCCCTGGCGCGCGCGTACGTCGCTCTCGCGCACCTCGAGCGCCTCGCCGAGCTCCGCGAGACGCGCGCGGCCGCGATGCAGGCGCCGCTCGATCGTCCCGACGTCGACGAGGAACGCGCGTGCGATCTCGTTCGGCGACAAGCCGCAGAGCAGTCGCAAGATCAGCGTCACCTGCGTCTCGAGCGCGAGCGCGTCGTTGCACACGGCGAACATGACCCAGAGCTGGTTCTCGGCGTCCGCCTCGGGCGCGAGCGCGTCGTCGATCGCATCGCTCTCCGCTCGGAATCGCTCGCGGCGAAGCACGTCGATCGCGCGGTTCTTCGCGACGCGCAGGATCCACGCCTTCGGATCCTCGGGCATGCCGAGCTGCCACGCGTGCATCGCCGCGACGAGCGCGTCCTGCACCACGTCCTCCGCCAGCGCGACGCGCGACGGACCGAGCAGACGCACCAGGGCCGCGACCAGGTGCGCCGACTCGCGTCGGAAGAAGCTCGCTGCGAGCGCGTCCATCAACCGTGATGAGAGGTCAGCACGGGTCGCACCTCGACCGAGCCGCTCTCGTGCTCGAGGATCGGACAGCCACGCGCGAGCTCGGCCGCCTCTTCGGCAGAGGCCGCCTCGACGATGACGATCCCGCTGACGAGATCTTTCGACTCGGCGAAGGGACCATCCGTCACGACGCGCCCTTTGCCACGCACGGTCTTGCCGGTGGGCGGGTGCGAGAGCTGATGCGCGCCTGCGAGCAAGCCCTTCGCCATCATCGACTTGGTCCACGCCTCCCAGCGCCCGAGATGCGCCTGGAGCTCCGTCGGCGACACCTGCGTCGGGGTCGCATATCCACCACCACGAAACACGAACATGAACTTGGCCATTCTGGAGCGCTCCTCGTGAAAGATGCTCCGAGGACGAACGAGCCGCTCGAATCCGGACACGGCCGAGCGAGATATTTCGGAATGGAGGGAGCGGCACGCAGGGCCCCGAATGAACCCGCCGTACGAGGGTGCGGGGAGCCCGGCGGGCCCCCGCCGCGCCGAGCGAATGCGGAGCGCAGTCAAATGATCGTCGGCACGATGCGCGCGGGCGTGCGAGAACGCGGGCGATGCGGACCGCGCTCGTGCTCCTTCTCGTGATCGGTTGTTCGGGCGGGGCTGCCGCCCCTGGCCCCGCGACCACCACGGCGGATCTGGCGCCCGACGGAGAGCACGAGACACCGCCGTCGACCGGCGCGCTCTGCGGCACGCGTGGCGCCGCATCCTGCCCGACCGGTACGTTCTGCGACTTCGCTGCTGGTGCGAATTGCGGCGCGGACGATCGCGGCGGTCACTGCGCGATCGTCCCCGACGTGTGCACGCGCGAGTACGATCCGGTCTGCGGCTGCGACGGACAGACCCACCCCACCGCGTGCACGGCCCACGCGCAGGGTGTCGCGGTCGCGCACGACGGGCCCTGCTGAACGGCGTGGACGCTCTCGAGCTCGATTCGCTCCGCCACCGCGTGCTCGCCGCCGACGTCGGCGACGTGGACCTCGACACGGTCGCCGAAGCACTGCCGCTCTCGGCCCGGCGGCTGTTCAAGCACCTCGCGACGTTCTCGCGCGCGAGGACCGTCGACGATCTCTTGAGCGATCCGAAGGTGCAGCGCGTCTACGATCTGCTCGCGCGCGATCGTCAGACACACCTTCTCGAGACGCTCGGCCACTGGCTCGTCCGCGCGAGCGAGACGCGCCCCCCGAGGCCGCGCGCCGACGCCGAGCCGGAGCTGGTCCGTTGGGCTCGCGAGCACGGCGTCGAGCGCTACCTCGATCGGCCGATGGCCGAGATCGCTCCCTTCACCGGCGTGCACGGCTATTGGTACGCGGACGTGCTGCGACGCGTGGAGGGCGCGACCGTGCGCACCGCCGCGACGGGCCGCGCGCACGCGACGGGCCTGAGCGCCAAGCAACTGACGAGCGCGGCCGAAGAATATCTCGCGCGCGCCGCGACGGAACAGACGGCGTCCGCCGTGCGCGCCGAGCGCTGGTCGCGCATCCCCGAAGAGCCGGTGCTCGAGCGTCTGATGCATCCGCTGCGCGAGCTCGAGACGCAGCTCGCAGACGACGTCGTCTTCGCATCGCCCGTCGAGCCCCTGACGTTCGATGCCACCGCCCTCGTCATCCGCGCGGGCATCCCGATGTCCTCCGACTGGGTCACGCTCTCGCTGGCGGCGCACGAGGACGGCGTGCTCACGCTCGGCGGACGCGGCGCGCGCGGCGCGTACCACCTCAGCCTCGTGCGCGATCTGCTCGACGTCGTCGTCAGCCCCGATCATCCGGTCCACGCGCGTCTGGCCGAGACGCTGGCGATGCCGACGTGGTCGCGCCTCTTGCAGGCGGTCGACGGAGCGCTCACGGAGATGCCCGCGCCGCAGGGGCGGCTCGCGTTCGCCGTCGAGAGTGGTCCTGACGGAAGCGCGCTCGTGGAGCCGATCTGGCAGACGCGCACGAGCAAGGGATGGAACCGCGGGCGACGCCACTCGCTCTCGCGCCTCGATGCGACGAACGATCCGCACGAGCGCATGGCGATGATCGCGCTGCTCTCGCGCGCGTACGGCACGAACGAGGCCGATGCGATCGCGCTCGCTGCGCTCGAGGGTCACGAGACGGTCGTCGACGCCGATACGCGCACGCCGCTCGAGGTGCGTCGCGTGGAAGCGAGCTTCGCGTTCTGCGAGGACGGTGACGTCCTGCGCCCGGGCGTCGCGCTCGGCTCGCTGCGTTTTCATTCGGAGGCGCTCGAGAGCCTCGCGCGCAACCGCATCGTCGCGCGCGTCGATCTCGCGCATCGCGCGGTGCTCGTGGCGACGATCTCGGCCGAGCTGCGCGCGCTGCTCGAGATCGCCGTGCAGATCCCCGCGAAGGCGAGCCGCGCCGACACCGCCGCGATCCTGCCGGTGATCGAGCGCGCCGCGATGCGGATGAGCGTCGTGCTGCCCGCCGCGCTCGAAGACGCCGTCGTCGCGCTGGAGCCGCGTCTCCTCGTGCGCCTCTCGCCGATGGAAGACGGCGCGCGCGCCGAGATCCGCGCGCGGCTCTCACCCCAGCTCAGCCACGCGGCGGGCGATGGATCGTCGCTCGTGTCGGTGCTCGCAGCCGGTGAGCCCGCGCTGAGGCACCGCGATCTCGAGCGCGAGCGGAAGATGGCCCACGCGCTCTGCCTCTCGTTGGGCCTGCCCGAAGGCTCGACCTCGCACGCGCTCGACGAAGACGCACTGCTCTCACTGCTCGAGACGATGCAGACGATGCCCGAGCTCGAGGTCGAGTGGCCCGAGCAGGCCGCGCGCACGAAGCTGCTCGGCACCGTCTCGAGCCTACGCATCCGCGTGAAGAGCGCCGCGGAGTGGTTCGGCGTGGAGGGCGAGGCCGAGATCGACGGCGAGCGCGTGAAGCTCGCGCAGCTGCTCGCCGCGATCCGCGCAGGGAAGCGCTTCGTGAAGGTCGGGCCCCATCGCTTCGCGCGCATCGAAGCCTCCCTGCGCGAGCGTCTCGAGCGCGCGGCCGACGTCGTGTTCGAGTCGCGCAAGGGCGCGCTCTCGATCGTGCCAGCGGGCGGCGACGCGCTCGAAGCGCTCAGCGACGACGTGCTGCGAGGCGACGAAGCCTGGACGCGGATCCGCGCACGCTTGAAAGACGATGCACCGATCGACGCGACCGTCCCCGCGACGCTCGATGCGACGTTGCGGCCCTATCAGCGCGAGGGATTCGCATGGCTCGCGCGCCTCGGCGCGATCGAGGCCGGCGCCGTGCTGGCCGACGACATGGGCCTGGGCAAGACGATCCAGGCGCTCGCGCTGCTCGTGCATCGCGCGCCCGAGGGCCCCGCGCTCGTGATCACGCCGACGTCGGTGTCGGACAACTGGGTACGCGAGGCGGCGCGATTCGCCCCTTCGCTGCGTGTGCGTCTGCATCGCGGGCCGGGCCGGCACGCGGCGCTGACGAAGTCACCGCTCGGGCCGAACGACGTGCTGATCGCCAGCTACGACGTCGTCACGATCGATCAGGAGTCGCTCTCGCGCATCGAGCTCGCGACGCTCGTGCTCGACGAGGCGCAGTGGATCAAGAACCCCGACGCGCAGCGATCGCAGGCCGTGCGACGCATGAGCGCGCGCGTGCGGATCGCGCTGACGGGAACGCCGCTCGAGAACCGGCTCTCCGAGCTGTGGAGCATCGTGTCGACGGTGCATCCCGGTCTGCTCGGGCCGTGGGCGCATTTTCGCGGCCGCTTCGCGATCCCGATCGAGCGCGATGGCGATCTCGATCGCCTGCGTACACTCTCGGCGCTCGTGCGCCCGTATCTGCTGCGTCGAACGAAGGAGGTCGTCGCGCCCGAGCTGCCACCGCGCATCGAGATCGTGCGCGAGATCGAGCTCTCGGAGGGCGAGCGGCGTCTCTACGACGCAGAGCGCGAGGCCGCGATCGCGGCGCTCGGCGACGCGAACGAAGATCAACGCTTCCAGGTGCTCGCTTCCATCACGCGCCTGCGTCAGCTCGCGTGCGACAGCGAGCTCGTCGTTCCGTCGGCGGGCCTACCTTCGTCCAAGCTCGCGACGCTCGTGGAGATCGTGGAAGAGCTCGCGAGCAGCGGCCGACGCGTGCTCGTGTTCAGCCAGTTCGTGCGCCTGCTCGAGCGCGCCGCGGTGCTGCTCGACGCGCGCGGGATCACGCATCTCATGCTCGATGGCTCCACGCCGGCCGCGGAGCGACAGATCCGCGTCGATCGCTTCATGCGCGGCGAGGCGACGGTGTTCCTGCTCTCGCTGAAGGCGGGCGGCACGGGCCTGAACCTCACGGCGGCCGATCACGTCGTGCACCTCGATCCGTGGTGGAATCCGGCCGTCGAAGACCAGGCTTCCGATCGCGCGCACCGCATCGGTCAGGACAAGCCCGTCACGATCGTGCGACTCGTCGCGAAGGACACGATCGAGTCGCAGGTGCTCGCGCTGCACGACGACAAGCGCGCGCTCAGCCGCGGCGTGCTCGACGGAGCCGAGCTCGCCGGCTCGCTCAGCGCGAGCGAGCTGGTGGCGATGATCCGCGGCGGAGAAGCGATGTCGGCACCTTCGCCCAAGCGAGCGAGACGCAGAGATAGTTAGAAACGACGGCTGCGGGCCGAGGATTTCGAGGATGAGAGGGAGATCGAAGATGGGCCGCCCCGACATCCCGCTCATCCCCGACATCCCTCGCCTGCAGCCCGTCGTTCCGTTCAGCTCGCCGGGTCGTAGTTCAGGTTCGGCCCGAGCCAGCGCTCGACCTGCGCGGTCGTCATGTCCTTGCGTGCACGGTAGTCCTCGACCTGATCGCGATCGATCTTGCCCAGGCCGAAGTACCGCGACTCGGGGTGCGCGAAGTAGAGCCCGCTGACGCTCGCGCCGGGCCACATCGCGAACGACTCCGTGAGCTTCATGCCCGTGCTCTTCTCGACGTCGAGCAGCTTCCAGAGCGGGCCCTTCTCGGTGTGATCGGGACACGCGGGATAGCCCGCGGCCGGGCGGATGCCGCGGTACTTCTCGTGGATGAGATCTTCGGGCGTGAGCTTCTCGTCCTTGCCGTAGCCCCACTCGCGACGCACGCGCTGGTGCAGGCACTCGGCGAACGCCTCGGCCAGTCGATCGGCGATCGCCTCGGCCATGATCGCGTTGTAGTCGTCGTGCTGCGCGCGGAATCCGTCGCAGAGCTTCTGCAGGCCGATGCCCGCCGTGACCGCGAACGCGCCGAGGTGATCGCGCAGACCGGTGCTCTTCGGCGCGACGAAATCGGCGAGCGATCGGCACGGCGTGCCGGGCTCGTCCTTCTGCTGCCGCAAGAAGTGGAAGCGCTCGAGCACCTTCGAGCGCGTGGCGTCGGTGTAGAGCTCGACGTCGTCGCCGATCGCGCTCGCCGGGAAGATGCCGTACACGCCGCGCGCCGTGATCGCTTTGTCCGCGATGATCTTGTCGAGCAGTACGTTCGCCTCGGCGAACAACGTGCGCGCCTGCTCGCCGTACTTCTCGTGCTCGAGGATCCGCGGATAGACGCCCTTGAGCTCCCACGTGTGGAAGAACGGCGTCCAGTCGATGTACTCGCGGAGCGTGGCGAGCGGGAAGTCTTCCAGCACGTGCACGCCGGGTGACGTGGGCACGGCGATGTCCTCTTCGCGCCACGTGATCGGCGTGCGTCGCTCGCGCGCCTCTTCGATCGGCACGAGCACGTGCTTGGGCGCCGCGTGCATCGCGCGCAGGCGCTCGTAGTCCGCGCGGTGCTCGGCGACGAACGGCGCCTTGCCCTTGTCGCTCAGCAAGCTCGTCGTGACGGGTACCGCGCGGCTCGCATCGAGCACGTGCACGACCGGCTCGCTGTAGTGCGGCGCGATCTTCACGGCCGTGTGCGCGCGGCTCGTCGTCGCGCCGCCGATGAGCAGCGGCAGCTTGAAGCCCTGACGCTCCATCTCGCGCGCGACGTGCACCATCTCGTCGAGCGAGGGCGTGATCAAGCCGCTGAGCCCGATGAGGTCGGCCTTCTCGGCCTTGGCCTTCTCGAGGATCTTCTCGCAGGGCACCATGACGCCCATGTCGAAGACCTCGTAGTTGTTGCAGGCGAGCACGACGCCGACGATGTTCTTGCCGATGTCGTGGACGTCGCCCTTCACCGTCGCGAGCACGACCTTGCCCTGCGTCTTGACGACCTGACCGGCCGCCTCCATCGCCGCCTTCTCCGCTTCCATGAACGGGAAGAGGTACGCGACCGCCTTCTTCATCACGCGCGCCGACTTCACGACCTGCGGCAGGAACATCTTGCCCGCACCGAAGAGATCGCCGACGACGCTCATGCCATCCATCAGCGGTCCTTCGATCACCGCGAGCGGACGGCCGAGCTTGGCGCGTGCTTCTTCCGTGTCCGCATCGATGTACGTGTCGATGCCCTTCACGAGCGCGTGCGAGAGACGCGCTTCGACGGTCCCGTTGCGCCACTCCTCGGTCTTCTTCTCCGTCGCCGTCGCGCCCGCGCTCTGCTGCTTGAGCGCCTCGCCGAGCTCCACCAGCCGCTCGGTCGCGTCCGGTCGGCGATTGAGGAGCACGTCCTCGACGAGCGTCTTCAGCTCGGGCTCGATCTCCTCGTACACCTCGAGCATGCCGGCGTTCACGATGCCCATGTCCATGCCGGCCGAGATGGCGTGGAACAAGAACGCCGAGTGCATCGCCTCGCGCACGGCGTTGTTGCCGCGGAAGCTGAACGAGATGTTCGAGACGCCGCCGCTGACCTTCGCATGCGGCAGGTGGCTCTTGATCCAGCGCGTCGCCTCGATGAAGTCGACCGCGTAGTTGTTGTGCTCTTCCATGCCCGTCGCGACGGTGAGCACGTTCGGGTCGAAGATGATGTCCTCGGCGGGAAAGCCGATCTCGTCCACGAGGATGCGATACGCGCGCTCGCAGATGCGAATCTTCTCGGCGTACGTCGCGGCCTGACCGTTCTCGTCGAACGCCATCACGACGACGGCGGCGCCGTACTTGAGGATCTGGCGCGCGCGCTCGCGGAACGCCGTCTCGCCTTCTTTGAGCGAGATCGAGTTCACGATCCCCTTGCCCTGGAGGCACTTCAGGCCCGCCTCGATGACCTCCCACTTGGAGGAGTCGATCATGAACGGGACCTTGGCGACCTCGGGCTCGCTCGCGAGTAGAAGAAGGAATCGCGTCATCGCGGCGACGCCGTCGATCATTCCCTCGTCCATGCAGATGTCGATGACGTTGGCGCCGTTCTCGACCTGCTGACGCGCGATGCTGACGGCTTCTTCGTACTTGCCCTCTTTGACGAGCTTCGCGAACTTCGGTGAGCCGGCGACGTTCGTGCGCTCGCCGATCATCATGTAGACGCCGATCTGCTGCGTGAACGGCTGCGAGCCCGACAGACGGAGCGGCTTCTCCGTCGCGCGCGTCGTGATCTCTGCCGTGCGCTCGACCTTCTGAGCGGCCGTGGGAATCACGCGCGGCGGCAGGTGCTCGAGCGACTTCGCGATCGCGGCGATGTGCTCTGGCGTGTTGCCGCAGCAGCCGCCCGCGATGTTGATCATCCCGCCCTTGGCGAAGTCGCTCAGGTAGCGGCCCATGTCGGACGGCTGCAGATCGAAGCCCGTCGCCGAGAGCGGATTCGGAAGGCCCGCGTTCGGATACGCGGAGATCGCGACGCTCGACTTCTCGGAGAGCTCGCCGAGGAACGGGTACATGAGATCGGGTCCGAGCGAGCAGTTGAGGCCGATCGAGAGCGGCAACACGTGCTTGACCGCGTTCCAATACGCCTCGATCGTCTGCGCCGAGATCATCGTCTCGCCGCCCCGACCGACGGCTGCCGAGATCTGGATCGGCAGCTAGACGCCATCGGCATCGAACACCTCGCGGATCGCGACGAGCGCGGCCTTCGCGTTGAGCGAATCGAAGATCGTCTCCACGAGCAGCGTGTCGACGCCGCCCGCGATGAGCGCCCGCACTTCGTGCGTGTACGCCTGCTTGACCTGATCGAACGTGACGACGCGGAAGCCCGAGTCGTCGGCGTCGGGCGAGTTGCTGAGCGACACCGTGAGCGGCCCGATCGCGCCTGCGACGAAGCGCCGCTTTCCATCCTGGTTCGCGACCCGATCGGCCCAGATGCGGCACTGACGCGCGCTCTGCTCGTTGATCTCCCAGGCGAGGTCGTTGAGGAACTCGCTCTCGATGATCTTTTGGTAGAACTCGGGGTCCTTGCGGCCGCCGTGCTCGCGCGGATCGTCGACGAAGAACTCGCTCTGCGTGATGCTCGTCGCGCCGAACGTGTTGGTCTCGATGATGTCCGCGCCCGCTTCGAGGAAGCGTCGGTGGATGTCGCAGATCATGTCGGGCTGCGTGAGCGAGAAGAGATCGCCGTTGTTCAGCAGGTCCTTCTTGCTGTCCGCGAACCGCGTTCCGCGGATGTCCGCTTCCTTCATCCCGTAGGTGCGGATGGTCGTGCCCATCGCACCGTCGATGATCGCGATGCGTTCGGAGAGGAGCTTCTGGAGGGGATGCTGTGCGGTCATGTTCGCGACTTCTTCTTCTGGGGCTTCTCGGCGATGGCCAGGACGACTTGCAGGTGAGGCTTCTTCGCTTCGCGGCTCGCGACCTCGGCGCTTCGCACGCGCAGGCCCGCGCCTTCCAGGAGCGAGCGCACGCGGCGCGGCGAGAGGCCGGGGTGACGCTCGCCATAGCGCGCGGTCACGTCCTGATGGCGGTGCTCGTCGAGACAGAGCACGACGACGCGACCGCCCGGACGCAGCACGCGCGCGCACTCGCGCAGCGCGACCTCGGGATGCTCCGTGTACGTGAGCGTGTGGAACACGAGGACCGTGTCGAACGACCCCGCTTCGAACGGCAGCTTCTCGGCGTCGGCGACGCGCGTGCGGACGTGCTTGTGTCCGGCGAAGCGTTGCGCCGCAGCCTCGATCGCGCGCGCGTCGTGATCGATGCACGTGAGCGAGCGGCAATAGGGCGCGATCATGCTCGCGGCCGACGCGTCGCCCGAGCCGACGTCGAGCACGTCGCCGAGATCGAGCAGCGCTGCGATGCCGACGGCGAGCGACTGCCACGTCCGGCCGGGCGAGTACGTGTCGCGCCCCGCGCGTCGCTCGACGTCGAGCGCATGCAGACGCTCGCGATCACCGAGGAGCGTCGGATCGTCCGAGTCGCGCGCCTCGCCGAGGACGTTGGTCACCGTGGTCGGCAAGCCCTCGGTCGCGAGCGCGTAGAACGACTGAGTGCCGTCCTTCCGATCGCGCACGATGCCCGCCTCGCGCAGGCGGCCGAGGTGCGTCGACACGCGCGACTGCGCGATGCCCGTCACGCGCACGAGGTCGCTCACGTTCAGCTCGCGATCCGAGAGCAGCATGCAGAGCCGCAGCCGATTCTCGTCTCCGAGAACCGAGAGCGTCTCCAGCGTGCGTGCGAGGCTCGAACGTTCCATCCTTATATCTTGATGTACGGATTATCGCGTGGACCGCGCGACGTCAAGACGGATATTCTGGATGTGGGGAATGGCACGCTGGCTCTTCATCGTGTGGATGCTCCTCGCGTCCGTCGCGCACGCGCAGGATCGCGTTCCGCACGAGGCGGAACGGCGGGCGCAGTTGCACGATCAAGCGATTGCTGCGGGCGTGCTCTATGTGTCGAGCATCGCCGCGGGCACGTGGAGCTTCGTGGGTGCGATCGACATGATCATCGGTGCCGGCGATGCCTATTGCGCCCGATGCGACCACAGCGTGGAGAGCGGTATCGTCTGGAGCGGCATCGTCTCGGCGGCTGCGACCGGGCTCTTTCTGATCATCGCGATCGCGCCGAACGTCGATCATCACTCACGTCTCCACGCGCTCGATCGCGAGGTCGGACGGATGCGCGTCGCGCCGGGGCCGGGGCAGACTGGGCTCGCGATCGCGATCGATTTCTAGAGGTTGCGTGACAGGCTGCGCGCATGGCTCGGCAGGTCGTCGTCACCGGAGGCACCGGACATCTCGGAGCGAACCTCGTGCGCGCGCTCGTCGCGCATGGCGATCGCGTGCGCGCCGTCGTCTACGGTGACGCGCGTGCGCTCGATGGCGTGGACGCGGAGCGCGTGCAGGGCGACGTCCGCGATGCCGCGTCGCTGCGCGCCGCGTTCGCCGGCGCCGAGGTCGTGTTCCATCTCGCCGCGCACATCTCGATCACCGGCAGCCGTGGCGGGCTCGTCGAGGCGGTGAACGTCGGCGGCGCGGCGAACGCATCGGAAGCAGCGCTCGCCGAAGGTGTGCGGCGCTTCGTGCACTGCTCTTCGGTGCACGCCTACGACATCCACCGCGGAGGGCCGCTCGACGAGTCGCATCCGCGCCCGGCAGGGCCGAACGTCGTCGCGTACGACGCGTCCAAGTGGGCGGGCGAGCGCGAGGTGCAGGCGCGAATCGCGCGCGGGCTCGACGCGGTGATCTTGAATCCCTCCGGGATCCTCGGGCCGCACGATCACGGGCCCTCGCGCATCGGTCGCGTGCTCCTCGACATCCGCGATCGACGTCTGCCTGCGTTGGTCCCCGGCGGCTTCGCGTGGATCGACGCGCGCGATCTCTCGCTCGCGTTCCTCGCTGCGGCCGAGCGTGGAGTGCGCGGCGAGAACTACCTCGTCGGTGGCCCGTGGGTCCCGATGCGCGACTTCGCCGACATCGTCGCACGCGTCGCCGGCGTGAGAGCTCCGCGCATCACGGTTCCGTTCGCGCTCGCGAAGATGGCCGCTCCGCTCGTCGAGCGCATGGCGCGTGGCGAGCGCGAGCCGCTCTACTCGGGCGAGTCGCTCGTCACGGTGCAGGCACGCGCCCGGATGGTGACGACGAAAGCGCAGAAGGCGTTCGATCTGCCGCCGCTGCGTCCGATCGCAGAGTCGTTCGCCGACATGTACGCGTGGTACGGCGAGAACCGGATCATGTGATCGCGACGAGCGCGGGCACAGGCTGCAGGCCCCGCGCGAGTGCGCGAGCGTGCGGCCCGTTGACGGCGCTCGCACCGAAGAGCACGCGATCGAATCCGATCTCGCGCAGCAGCGTGAGCTCTCCGCGATCGAGCTCGGCCGTGCCGAGGGCGAGATAGAGCGTCGCGCCACGCACGGATCGGCCGGCCTCGCTCGAGGCCTCGCGTACCGCACGCGCGATCGCACGCGCCGAGCTCTCGGCGAGCTTGCGACCCTCGCGAACGATCACGACGCCGCAGCCGCGACGCACGAGGGCGAGGTGTTCCGCGCGCGCGAGCCAGAGCTCGTCCATCAGAGTGCGTTCTCGGTCGAGCTGCATCGACGTGCCCTTTCGAGAGAGAATTTGGCCGTCGCCCGAGCGAGCCCCGACGATCAACGGTGTGGGTACCGATGCGCGGCGTGTGGGTGAGGCCCGTCGGGCGACTGCCGTCCTGCACGTTGCAACGGGCGATCCATGCGCAGCACGCGCGTTACGACGCGTTCGCGCTCGGCCGTGCCCAGGCGATTCCACGGTTCCGTTCTCGGACGCGGGCTCAGCGAGCAGTGGTGCTCGGCAAGAAAAAGCGCGCCGAGACCCGAGGTCTGGCGCGCCCTCTCTCGCGTGTCGCAGTGACTACGGGTGCGTGATCGTGGCGTTGCAGTAGCCGATCGTCTCCTGCGCATTGCTCGCGGTGAACTGCGAGTTGTACTCGTGGTGGAAGTACCACCGGCTCAGCGTCGGCGAGAGCGAGATGGTGCACATGTCACTGAGATCCGTGAACGTGCTGATCGTCGTGACCTCGTCCGTCGGAACGAGGTGCCGATCGATCGTGGGCGGAGCATCGCTGCTGTTGCGCGCGACGAGGTAGTGATGCCCGCCGAAGTTCTCGACGATGCCCCAGTACGCCCAGTTCTCGCACGTCTGGTGGTCCAGCGTCGCCATCGCGCCGAGATCGGTGACCGTGCCGCTCGGCAGCGAGATGAGCCACACGTGCGGGTCGGTCTGCGCGTCGTAGATCGCGATCTCGTCCCAGCCCGAGAAGAGGCCCACGTTGCCGCCGCTCGGCGTCGTATTGGTGAGGTGGATGGTCTGCGAGAGCGTGATCACGGTCGTCGTCGGGACGCCCATCGCGTCGAGCTGAACGAGGCGCGTGATGTCGCCGCCCGGGCGGCCGGCGAGATCCGTCGCGGTCGCGAGCGACCAGACGGTGCTCCCGTGGAAGTTCGTGACCATCGCGTCGCGGATGTCGGTGGTCGTACCCGCGAGGGACGCGTTGACGGCGCCGGTCAGATCCAGCGCCCATCGACCGAGCGAATCGTCGCCGTCGAGGAACACGTTCGTGGGGGTGACGGCGATGCCGCCGTGGTCGTCGCCGATGACCGAGTTCACGTCGATGAACGTGCAGCCCGTCGTGGACAGCGACGTGATCGTGAAGTTGCCGCCCGTCGTCGCGAAGACCGCGCTGCAGTAGCCGAGCGTCTCTTCCGGCGATCCGGTGGTCAGCGAGGACCCCACTTCGTGGTGGAAGTACCAGCGCCCGGTCGGGAGCGAGGCAGTGAACGACGCCATGTCGCTGATGTCCGTCGCCGTCACGAGCTCGGTCACCGTGCCGGTCTCGCCCACGCGGATGATCCGCTGGTTGTCCGCGTCCGCGACGACGACCGAGTGGACCGCGCCGACGTGCTCGAGCACGCCCCAGTACGCCCATGTCTCGCTGTCGCTGTGAGGAATGGTGACGGCGCCGACGTCGGTGACGACGCCGGTCGCGAGCGTGACGACGAAGAGGTCGGTGTCGTCGTAGATCGCGATCTCGCCCGAGCCGGCGAACACGCCAGTCTGGTTGCCCGCTCCGGCGAAGTCGGCGAGATCGATCGGCACGGACAACGTGATGACCGTCGTGCCGGGACGCGCATCCGCTCCCGCCGCGATCAAGCGCGTCACCTGCGTCGCTCCGCCGCCATCGGGGCCGAGCGGTCCGGCCGCATTCGCCAGGATGTAGAGCTGACCCGTCGCGAGGTCCGTGACGAGGTTGTCGCCGGTACCGCTGCCGAGAGCCGCCGTGAAATCGAGCGGGAACGCGCCGGTGAAGTCGTCTCCGCTCAGCAGGACCGAGGTCGTTCCGACGCCCATGCCACCGCGATCGTCGCCGATCGTGCTGAGCTCGTCGCCCGTGACGCATCCCGTCGTCCCGAAGGAGTCGACGCGGAAGTCGGCGGACACGGGGCCGCCGTCGGTGCCCCCGTCGATCGCACCGTCGGTGCCGCCGTCGATCGCACTGTCGGTGCCGCCGTCGGCGACGAGCCCGACGTCGAGCGCGCTGTCGCTCTGCGTGTTGGCGTCGCTGCCGAGCCCGGTATCGGGAGTCGATCCGCCCGCGTCGCGGCCGCCATCGTGACCTCCGTCGGCGGTCGAGCCGTCGCGATTGTCTCCAGTGTCACCGAGGTCACCCGCGTCCGGCGTCCCGGCGCCGTTGTCGCAGCCGACGACCGTCATCGCGATCAAACACGCACTCACTAACAACGCTCTCTTCATTCGTTCGACTCCTTGGTGGGAGGGGAGCTGGCGAACATGGCGCGATCTGCCCCGTGCAGTCCAGCCGCGAGTGCACGACGTGCGTCAATCGGACGCAGTGCGAGCCTCGATGTGCGCGTGTACGACAGCGCCATGCAGAAGCATCGTTCGCATCGCGTCCTCGCCCTTCTGGCGGCCGCCGGCATGATCGCGTGCGGCAACACGACCGCGACCGACGCCGGCCCGCTCACGTGCGCATCCCCGGGAATGCCGACGAGCGGTCCGGCGGACACGCACTGCGGAACCACGGTGCAGCCCGTTCATCAGTCGAGCTGCTTCGGGAGCACGGATGACGCGGGCCCGGAGCCGGATGCCGGCCTCGGTGACGTCGATGCGGGCGCGGTCGACACGTGCGACTACGGCGACACGCTCTTCGGCATGGAGGGCGACGACGACGACTGCAAGTATCACGTTCGCTGGACCTCGACGTCGATCTGCGAAGGCGCCTCGGGCGTCACGTTCACGGTGGTCGCGACGTCGAAGGCCGATGGAACGCCGGTCACCGGAGCCGAGATCCATGCCGAGACGTTCCTCAGTGCGCCGGCCGGCGCCTCGTGCGACGACGCGCTCGCCTCGGGTCACACGGGGCCCGGGTCCGAGGTAAGGCTCACGGAGAGCACGACGACGCCCGGCACCTACGTCGGCAACGTCGCCTTCGATCGCGCAGGACAGTGGACGATTCGCTTCCATCTCTTCGAAATGTGCGACGACGCTCCGGAAGACTCGCCGCACGGCCACGCGGCCTTCCGTCTGACCGTTCCGTGAAGCTCGGCCTGCTCGCGCTGCTGCTCTCGGCCTGTACGAGCTCGGGTGCGAGCGATGCAGCGATGTGCACGCAGATCGAGCAAGGCTGCCCGAGCACGCCGCCGAGCTACGCGACCGACGTCGCGCCCATCGTAGAGGCGCGCTGCGTCGGGTGTCATTTCCCGGGGACGACGATCGCGCCCGACGATCTGTCGACGTACTCGGCGCTGCGACCGCGGGCCGGCACCGCGCTCGGTCAGCTGCAGTCGTGCATCATGCCACCGCCCGACGCGGGCGCGCTCAGCGAAGACGAGCGGACGACGTTCGTGGAGTGGCTGCGCTGCGGGGCGCCGAACAACTGATGGGCGAGCTCGCATCGGTCGTGCGTCTGCGGTGGGCCGCGCTCCTCGCGCAGGCCCTGGCGTTGCTCGTCGCGACGCTCGCGCTCGGTATCGCACTGCCGCTGATACCGCTCGCCCTCATCCTCGCGATCGTGCTCGTGACCAACGTGGCGCTGGCGCGCACGCAGCGGCGCGAGCTCATCGGGCCGGTGCTGCTGCTCGACACGGTGCTGCTCACGATCGCGCTCGCGCTGGCCGGCGGACCGTCGAACCCGTTCAGCATCGTGTATCTCGTGTACGTCACGCTGGCCGCCGTCGCGGTGCCGGGCGCGTACACGTGGGCCGTGGTCGCGATCGCGGCTGCGGGCTACGGCGTCCTCTTCGTCACGACGCCCGCCGATCCGCACGCGCACCACCACGGCGGAGGCGATGCGACGTTCTCGCTGCATCTGCAGGGCATGTGGGTCGCGTTCACGATCGCAGCCCTCTTGATCGCCGCGTTCGTGACGCGCGTCTCTCGTGCGCTCGCGCTCGAGCGCGAGAACGCCGCCAAGACGGCGCGCTTGCTGGGCCTCACCACGCTGGCGGCCGGCGCCGCGCACGAGCTCGCGACGCCGCTCTCGACGATCAAGACGGTGGCGACCGAGCTCGAGCGTGCGCTCGCGGAGCACCCCGAGCTCGCGAGCCTGCGCGACGATGCACGCCTCGTGCGGACCGAGGTCGATCGCAGCCGCGCCGTGCTGGAGCGGCTCTCGCTGCGCTCGGGCGAGCTGCGCGGCGAAGCGGCGACACCGACGCGCCTCGGCGAGCTCGCGGAGAGCCTGACGGATCTGGGCGCCCTCCGTGCTCGCGTGGACGTGCGTTGCGTGACGCCCGAGCGCGAGGCGCGCGTGCCACGTCGCGCGATCGAGCAGCTGGTCTCGAGCCTCGTACGCAACGGGCTCGATGCGAGCGGCGAGGCGGGGCGCGTCGAGCTCTCCCTCGACGTCGTGGACGAGGCGCTCGTGATCGAGGTGACCGATCGCGGCGAAGGCATGAGCGCCGAAGCGCTCGCGCGCGCGGGAGAGCCCTTCTTCACGACCAAGCCCGTCGGCCGCGGCATGGGCCTCGGGCTCTTTCTCGCGCGCACGCTGGCGAGCCAGCTCGGCGGCTCGCTCGATCTCGAATCGACGCTCGGCAAGGGCACGCGCGCGATCTGCCGACTTCCGGAGAGCAGCACCGCATGAGCCCGACGGAGTCGATCTCGATCCTGCTCGTCGACGACGACGACACGTTTCGCGAGCGGCTCGCGCGCGCGTTCGTGCAGCGCGGCTACGACGTGCGACAGGCGGCGTCACCGAGCGAGGCGCGTGCGCTCGCGAGCGCCGAGAGCCCCGAGCTCGCGCTCGTGGACTTGCGGATGCCGGGCGGCTCGGGTCTCGAGCTCGTGCGCGATCTGGTCGAGATCGATCCATCGACCAACGTGGTCGTGCTCACCGGCTACGGCAGCATCGCGACGGCGCTCGATGCGGTGCGGCTCGGCGCCACGCACTACCTGAGCAAGCCCGCCGACGTCGACGAGATCCTCGCCGCCTTCGCGCGCCGAGAGCAGCCGCCAGGGGCCCTGCCGATCGCGATCCCCGATGCGGTCCCGAGCCTCGCGCGCATCGAGTGGGAGCACATCCAGCGCGTCATGAGCGACTGCGGCGGGAACGTGTCGCAGGCGGCGCGCTTGCTCGGCGTTCATCGCCGTTCGCTCCAACGCAAGCTCGGCAAGTACCCCGTCCGACGATAGCGGCCCCTGCGACGAATCACCGCATCGCGGAGCGCTCGGGGGCGCGTACATAGCGCGTGGTCATGGCCCGGTTCCTCGCGCTCTTCGCCGTTCTCGCCGTGCTCGGCACGAGCGCGACCGCCGAGGCGTGCGCGAGCTGCGGCGCGGGCGACCCGACGCTGACGCTCGCGGGAACGGAGCAGCCCTTCGCGGGGCGCGTTCGTCTCTCGCTCTCCGGCATGTCGAGCGGGACGGTGTCACCGACGGATCGCATGGCCGAGCGACGGCTCGCGCTCGGCGTCGCGTGGGCACCCGCATCGTGGATCATGCTCTCGGCCTCGGCGCCGCTCGTGCTGCGCTCGACCGAGACGACGAGCCTCGAGCACGACGCGAGCGTGGCGCCGGGCGATCTCGATCTGCGCGCGCGCTTCGTCGTGCTGCGGGATCGTCCGATGGCGCCGACGCATCTGATCACGCTCCAGATCGGCACGCGCATCCCGCTCGCACCGGCGCTGACGGATGCCCAAGGCCCGCTCGACGACGGCGCGCAGACGGCGAGCCGCACCGTGACGCCGCTCGTGGGGCTCGCGTGGTCGGTCTACGCGGCACCCTTCTCGCTTCAGACGTACGTGCTCGCGTCGATCCCGACGCGCGGCGGTGATGGGCTCGCCGATGCGATCGAGATCCGCGCCGCTTCGCTCGCGATCGTGCAGGTCGTGCCCGCGCTCTCGATCGTCGCCGGCCCGGAGACGCGGCTGCGGATCGATCAGAGCCAGACGGGCGAGGGCGGTGAGGTCTTCTTCGGCACGTTCGGCGCGATGCTCGCGATCGGCGACGTCACACCGTACGTGCTGATCCGCGTGCCGGTCGTCTCGGCCTTCGACGACGCGCACGTCGAGCTGACCTCGGTCGAGCTGGGAGCGACGCTCGATGTGTAACCGACGCATTGAACGGCTCGCCTCTGCGGCCCCTACCGTCCGCGGGCTCGACGCCCGCTCCCGTCCGGGTCCTCCGCGGCGAGCACTCTTGTCGACAATCGCGATCGCACTGATGGCGACGCTGCTCTCGTTCTGCGCGTACCGCGAGCGTGGGCTCGAGGCCGCGATCGAGGTGCGCGTGCCCGCGACGTCGGCACAGGGCTCGCTCGAGATCGATCGCATCGAGCTCTTGCCGTGCCCGGATGCGTCCGGACCCGTCGCGACGTTCTCGCTCGTCTCGGTCGCGTACGCCCACGATCAGCCCACCGGGATGGGCCCGTTCACGCTGAGCATGCCCGACGGCGCGTTCGCCTCCACGATCCGCATGCTCCCCGGCGCGTACTGCGACGTGCGCGTGCACTTCGGCAACCCATCGAGCGCGTCGCTCATCACGCCGACGGGCGAAGCGAGCGAGCGCGAGGCCGTGTTGCGGCTCGAGGACGAGAGCGGCGCCGACGCGCGCTTGTCGCTGGCGGCCGCGCCGGACCGCGCCTCGATTCGCATCGATCTGGGCGCGTTCACGGACGACGCCGCTCCGAATCACGCGCTCGGCCAGGTGATCGACGGCGCGCACGCGACGCTGCTGTCGGAGTGAGCCTGATCGCGAGCGTCCTGAGGTCTCGCAGCATGTCGCTCAGCGTCGGGTCGTTCTCCAGCATCGACTGAAGCAGCGCGCGCCCCTCGGTGCGCATGCTCTCGGGCCCGATCTTCAGCGCGCGCTCGATCATCTTGTTCATGAAGATCTGGATCTCGTCTTCGAGGTACTGACCTTCGAGCCCCTGGGACGCCCCGCTTCTTCGGTGAGTCCCGCTGGCACCCGAAGGCTACTTCGCGAAGCAAGGAGCGCATAAGTCGGAACGAGCTCGCCAAACGTCCAACCCGGATCCCCGTGCAGCCTCGCAACGAGCTCGAGGCGGTCGGCACCGTCCTCGTCGGGGTCGGCGTGAGCCTAGTGGCGGTCGGAGCACTCGCGGGGTGGATGAAGTCGGCACGACCCGGGATGGCGCCGCGCCGAGGATGGCCTACTTTCACGCCGCTCCGATGAACGATGTCGCCGATCGAATCACGTCTGCCCCCGCGATCTCACCGGCCGAGCGCATGCTCCGCGGCGACTGGCTGAGCGCGATCGAGCGCTCACCGAGTGGCTCCCCGCTCGTCTGGCCCGAGTTCGTCGCACGACAAGGCCGCTCGGTCCGCATCATCGACGTCCGCGAGGCGGATGAGCTCATCGGCCCGCTGGGCCACATCCCGGGCGCCGAGTGGATCCCGAGGGAGCGCGCGCCCTCCCTGCTCGAGCGCTTGCCCATCGATGCGAAGGTCGTGTTGGTGTCGCGCGCGGGCGAGCGATCAGCGCCACTGGCGAAGCAGCTCGAGGCGGCCGGAATGCGGTTCGTTGCCTCCATGATCGGCGGCATGGTGAGCTGGAAGTTCCTCGGCTTTCACATCGTGCGTGACGCGTCGATTCTCGGCCGGCGCGATCAGCTCCGCGCATGGCACGACGCACCTGCGACCGAAGGGCCTCTCTCTCTCTCGTCGATCGAGGCGCACATCGGCGCGCCCGAAGCCGTACGCTGGATGAAGCTTGCGGCGCTGATGCTGCACGGACGGCTTGCGTGTGTGGACGGACGCGACGAGACCGGTGTGATCGGCACGCCCGGCGGCGACTCGGGCGAGCTGCTCCTCGCGCTCGCGGCCGTCGAACGCGTCACCGGGCACAAGCTCAGCCCGCTCGCCATAGGCGAGCTCTTCGCGCGCCGCTTGGAGACCTTCGGGCGGTTCTACCTCCACGGGGACGTCCAGGCGTCGAACGAGCTCATCGCGGCCATCCGCGGCGACCGGCGGTTCGACGGCGCCATCGCCAACCTGTCCGAGAGCATGCAGTGGCGCAGATTCCTCAACGCCCCGCCCGTGCACCTACGAGACGCGCTCCTGGAGCACATCGTCTCGCCTGCTCACATCGGTTGTGGCCACCTGCGGCTCGCGCTGACCATGGCGGATCACTATGGAGCTCGCCCCGCGCTGACACATGCGCTCATCGAAGCGTTCTTCCGCACGCGCTGGGCGGGCGACGCCGACACCGAGTTCACGATCCTCGGCGGTGCACACCAGGAGGCCGCTGTCGTTCGCGTCCACGTCGAGGAGCGCCTTCGGTCATTCACCCGCGTTCCGCTCGTGTCGCCTACGGTGAATGGGACGCAGATCTTCGTCGCACATCCGCAGGTCGCCGAGCACCTGCGTGCCGAGCTCGCCCAGTTCCTGATCCTTCAGCGCGACGTGCTGGAGCTTGGCGATGGGCATGTCCCTTCCTTGATCGACGAGATGCGCAGGCTCGGCGAGATGCAGTTGCAGACCACGCTGCGCAACCTTGCGCGTGGGCTCCCGATCTACGACGTGCGCTTCACACAGAAAGGCGCGTTCCACGTCGAAGCTGCGGGCGCGGTGAGCTGAGAGCGGTGCGTCACCGAGCCGGCGAGCGGCTCACCATCCCGCGTCACGTCGCGCGAAATGCAGCAACCCTTGCGAGGTCATCGTTCGACGACGCTCCGACAATGGTACCTAACGGCGTGCACGCCACGCTGGTCTCGAACTGAACTGATCAATGCGTGGGCGGGGCCGGGCAGCTCGGCTGCGTGGCGCCGCTCGCGTCGGTGCACACGTAGCTGCAGTGGCCTTCGCCGTTGAAGTGACCGACGGTCGTCGCTTGGTGATAGACGAACGAGCGCAGGTCCTGCACCGCGAGCGGCGTGCTGCCCGGGTCGTAGAAGAGCTGCACGCCGTCTTCCATCAGCGGGCTGCCATCGATGTCGTGCAGGTTCGCGAGCGGCTGAGAGGCGAGCTCGTCGAGCGTGACGACGAAGTCGTCGCCCGCAGCGGCCGCATAGGCCTCGAATCGGATCGCCGGCTCGGCCGCGACGATCGAGTCGAAGAACACGTGATCGAGGTGGAAGGTGAGCTGCAGCTCGGCGGTGCCGTTCGGCGTGACGACGAGGCCATCGGTCATGTCCATCGCGTTCACGCAGTGCGACATCGACGTGTGCATCGGGATCCGGAGATCGAGCGTCACGTCGTGGTGATCGGGATGATGCGCGGTGCCGTGCAGCCAATACGCGATGCCGCCCGCCGTCATCGTGTCGATCTGCTCCTGCGTGATCGTGCCGATGCGACGCGCACCGCTCGTCGGCGGCGCGATCTGGTAGCCGACGTCTTCGTAGCGTCGCGCCGGGACGCCGGAGAACGTCCACACGTCCTGCAAGAGCGCGTCGTGGAGATCGAGGATCACCGGATCGGCGTCGGGGAGCGCGACACGAGCGCCGCCATGCGCGACGTAGAACGCGCTGACCGACATCAGCACGAAGTCGACGTCGAGAGACCAGCCGTCGGCGAACGCCACGCCGGTCGCGCTCGGATACCCGTCGACGGCGGCGCTCTCGCCGCTCGCAGCCATCGCGAGCGTGCCGCTCCCGCCCTGGCTCCCGCACCCGGCGAGCACGAAGACGAAGACGAACGCTCTCATCGCGCCCCCGCCGTCGGCTCGTAGCTCGTGTGGAACGCGTCGGAGTCGCGGGCCGCGAGCATCCACGCGATGTACGGCTGCGTGCCCGGCGCGATCGTGCGCACCGCGCCCGGCTCGCCGGGCAAGCGTGCGAAGTCGGCGTCCTCGAGCCACGACGGCGAGACGACGTCGGTACGCGGCGCCGCGTCGATCATCAGCGTGAAGATTCCGTCGCGCGTGACATCGAACGGGCTCGCGATCGACTCGACCGAGCGCGAGAGCGTGTCGTCCGGCAGATCGAGGCCGCCCTCGAACTCGATCGTGTCGCCCCCGGCCAGCGGCGTCGCCGTGCCGTGCACCCATGCGACGTGGCCGTGCGTCGGGCCGCTCGCATCGCGCGGCATCGCGAGATCGAGCGTCGTGTACTCCGCCGGCCCGGCAGTGCCATCGGCGGCGCCGATCGAGATGGGCTGACCCATGTCGATCACCGTCTCGCCCAGCCACTCGGCGCGCACCTCGAGCGACGCGTAGTCGTCGTGGCCACCGTGCGCGAGCGCGGTCGGCAAGAGGATCGATCGCAGCTCTCGCAGCCGCGCGGTCTGCTCGGCGGGGGCGAGGACGTAGATCGATCCGATCGCGAGTCGCGCCTCGCTGAGCACGACCTCCCAACCCGCGCGCGTGTGGACCGTCGGTCCGGCATAGAGGCCCACCTGCACGTCGAGCGAGACGATCTGACCGGCGGTGTTGCCGCACGCCGCGAACGACGTCGCGGTGAGCGCGAACGAGACGAAGAGAAGAGCGGGGATCTGCTGTTTCATGGGGAAGCCTCGGAAGAAGAAGAGATCGCGTCGTGATCGGGGTCGACGCTCGCGTTCGGCGCGGTCCAGTTGCCCGTGTTGAAGAGCGCTGCCTCGTCGAACCGAACCGTGAGGCGCGCGGTGATCGAGAGCGGCGCGCCCGCGGAGAACACCTGCTCGGGCGTGCGCGACTGCGGCGTGCTCGAGTCGAACCACGACACGTAGTTCGACACCCACGACTGCCAGCGCTGGTCGGTGAGGTTCTGACCGAGGATCGCGATCTCGATGCCGCGCCACGACGCCGAGATCTGCGCATCGAAGAGCCCGACCTGCGGCGCGACCTGGCCGAGCGGGATCGGGCGCTCGCCGAGCCAGCTGATGCCGAGCCCGATCGTGAAGGTCACGCGCTCGCCATCGATGTTCGCGCTCTGCTGCGCGGTCGCATCGAGGCGACCGACCCAGCGCGGCACGTACGGAAGGCGCGTGCTCGACGTGAAGTCGAAGTAGGTCGGCGTGTTCTGGTAGGCCTCGGTGTACGAGAAGCTCGCGCGCGCGGCGAGCCACTGCCACGCCATCATGTCGAGGTACGCCGAGAGGCCGAGGCGGCTCGTGGCGCCCTGATCGACGTTGCGGCCCTGGGTCGGATCGAAGACGAGATCGTGATCGACGTGCGTGTGGAAGCCGACCGCGCGCGCGTTCACGAACAGATCCGGATCGGCGTGCGAGTCGAGCACGAAGCCCGTCTCGGTGGAGACGACCTGCGCGAACGGCGCGAATTCGCCCTCCGACAAGCGCGATGCGTCGCTGCTGCGCGTGCCGACGCCCGAGCTCGTCTGCCACTCGATCGTGGACGTGCCGCGCTCGTTCGGCGCGGCGAGCTCGGCGAGACGAACGCGCAGCGTGCCGCGCGGCTGGAACGCGACGCCGCTCGCGTCGGTCGACTGCTCGGGCAGACGGACGCCCGTGCGATCGGTCGACGGGAACGCGTGGTTCAGCACGCCATAGGCGAACACGTCCGCGCGCGCGCCGATGCGCAGCGAGAGCCAGTCGGCGAATTGCATGTCCGCGCCGATGTGCGCGCCGACGCGCGTGATGTGGATGTCGTCGTCGAAGACGTCGGCGTACGGGATGCCGGTCGAGGCGCGCACACGCAGCTGACGCGTCGTGCCCGAGTCGTGGCGCGCGCTGACGCCGATCTCGAGCTGCTGCATCAGGCCGAGCACGAGACCCTCGATGCGGTAGCGCGCATCGAGACCGACGTTGCCCACTGTGTACTGCTCGTCGAGGCCGTCGCCGCGCGCATCGAGGCTCATGCCGGTGAAGTTCTCGCGGACGCGCAGATCGCGATAGCCGCCGTAGAGCAGCGCATCGAGGCGTGCGTGGTTGCCGCGCCACGTGAGACCGGTCGAGAGGATGGCGCGCTGGCTCGCGCCGCCCTGGTTCGGATCTTCGGTGCAGAAGAACTGCGAATTGGGTGTGTGCGCGCAGGGCAGACGATTCAGTCGGACGTCGTCGGCGCGCACGGTGCCGGCCGATGCGAACTGCGCGAGCTGCGCGGCTCCGAACACGTGGAAGACGAGATCGCGCGCGACCGCGAGCTCGAGACGGCCGTTGATCGACGCACCAGTGGAGCTGCGGTTCACGCCGAAGCCGGCCGAGTCGCGCAGATCGACACCGAGAAAGGTCCCGCGTCGCGCTTGGGCGGGCGCCCAGAGAAGAAGGAGGCGCCGCGAATCGAACGAGCCGTACTGGCCGCGCACCATCAGGCCGCGCTGCGTGGGGCCGAGCTCGTACGACGCGGTGCCGGCGACGGCGAAGTCGGTCTGCGAGGGCGCGTACGGGCCCATGAGCACGCTGACGGTGTCGACGACCTCGGGGATGAGGAAGTTCGTGTCGGCGTAGCCGTGCGCGTGCACGTTGGAGACTTCGTTGATCGGGATTCCGTCGACGCGCGTCTCGAGGTCCTGGCCTTCGCCCGCATCGAAGCCGCGCGTGAAGATCGAGCTCGCGTGATAGGTGCCCGAGTGGTTGACGAGGAAGACGCCGGGCGCGAGCGAGAGCAGGCTCTCGGCCGACGGGCGAGGAACGGCGCGGAAGGGCTCGATCGTCAATCGGTAGTCGGAGGCCGCCGAGCGCCGGGGCGCCGCGATGCGCGCATCGACGACGCCGGTGGCGGAGTAGACGTAGTCGTCTTCGTCACTCTCGCTCTCGCTCTCGCCCTCACTCTCGCCCTCCGCGCGCACCTCTGCCTCCGCGTCGCCGTCGCCGGCCACGTCGCCATCCGCGCTCGCATCCATCTGCGCGCGCACCGGCGCGGCCATCGCCAACACGATGACCATCGCCACCCGAACGGTGTCGAGATCCAAGAGAGCCCCAAACGCAGAGAACGATTCGATGGACGCGAGCCGCCGACGCTCACGCTTCGGTCGCGACGGACGCGACGCGCGAAGGCGCGAGAGCCGGAGAGCTCGCGAGCCAAGCGAGCGCTCAGGCGGGCGGGCCGCGGACCGGCGGAGAACAGCGCTCGAAGCATTCGACGCGCGATGCGAGCGCCACTTCGATGGGCTGCTCGCCCGCGAGCATCAGCTCCGGGACGAAGATCGTGATCTCGTGCGTGAGCGCCGCGATCCCGCGATGCTCGAGGCTGCCTTGGCCGTGATCACTGCCGTGCGACGTCGGTGCGCGCTCGCCGTCGTCGGAATGACAGAATCCGCCGTGGCAGTGCGCGGCGACGCCATGCGAATGAGCGCCGATGTGCGCGTGCATCGCCTGGTGCGCGAACGGAAGGACTTCGTAACCGAAGAGCCAGACGAGCGCGAAGAGCAGCGCCGGGATGACCCGTGCGCGGCCTCGGCCGCTCGAATGTTTGCGTCCGCTCTTCATCCCCGGCCCGACGGTACCTCGAAATGGGAGTACGAGCGATCAGCCCCCGTCGATCACCCGAAACTTCGCGCGACGCGCTTTTGCCTCTTCATCGCTGGCACTGAGCGGTTTCGCCTCGGTCTGGGAAGCCTCTTTCTCGGGGCTCGCGCTCACGGGCGGCGTCTTGTCGGGCGCCGCGTCGCGATCCGAGACCAGCGAGAAGCTCGGCCTGCGCTTGGTCGCCGCGATCTCCGTCACGGCGGGCTCGGGCACGTACGCGAGCTCGGGCGGCAGCTCTGCGGGCGGCTCGTGAGCGGGCACGACGATGCCGCGACCGTCGGCGCGATCGATGATCCGATGGATCGAAAGCCAACCGAACGTGCAGCGCGAGACGACGCCCGAGAACGCGAGGTTCACGTGCAGGCCCGTCTCGTCGTACGCGAGATCCAGCGGGTACGACGCGTCGAGATCGATGACGAGCTTGTCGGCCCACCTCGCGCGCAGGAAATCGGGCACGATCACGTCGGCGCGGCGCGCATCGATCACGAGGCGCGGCGTCGCGCCGCGCGCGTACAGCTCCTCGACCGCGCGCACGAGCGGATGAACGGGCGGCTCGGCTCCGCCACCGCCCGCCGATGACTTTCCACGCTTGGAAGGAGGACGCGTCGTCATGCGCTCAGGCTGCAAAGGGCTCCGAGAGCGCCTCGATCTGCGCGCGTCGGAACTCGGGGGTGAAGAGCATCGGCAAGGTCGTGCGCGGCACGTTCGGCAGCGCGCTCGCGAGGCGCGCGAGGCTCTGCTCCTGGATCGTCTCGCGCATCCCGCGCGTGCGACCCGCGACCGCGAGGCCGTGCAGCGGCGCGCCGGGAGCGATCTTGTCCGCGAGGGCGTACACGTCCTCGCGCTCCTTCGGCGAGAAGAGCCGCGGCAGAACTTGGTTCACCACGAGATGCGCGACCGGCAGCTGCAGCTCCGTGGTCACTGCCGTGTGCAGCTCGAGCGACTCGTTCACCGGCATGTCTTCGGCGAGCGTCACGATCACCACGCCCGAGCGAACGGGATCGCGGAAGAGGTCGACCGCGCCCTCGGCCTCGCGGCGCAGCAGGCCCGGCGGCGCGACGTCCATGATGACGCGCGGCACGCGCAGCATCTCGAGACCGTGACCGGTCGCCGGCGCATCGACGATCACCAGATCGTAACGCGGGCGACCGTCGGGGAGCGTCTGCTGCGTGTGGAAGTAGGCCTTGCCGAGCATCGACCAGGCCTCCATCCCGGGCGTGCCGCGCAGCAGGCCTCCGACGATCTCGTTCTCGAACACCGCGCGGTAGAGCGTGCGCGAGCGCAGCACCATGAGCCCGTACTCGGCGAGCGCCGTCGCGGGCGTCATGTTCACGGCGTCGAGGTTCGCGATCGTCTGCACGTTGTCGGTGCCGATCGGCGGGACCTCGAGCAGATACGAGAGCCGCTCCTTCGCGTTGGTCATCGCGAAGAGCACCCGCTTGCCCTTCTTGGCAGCAGCGACCGCGATCGCGGCGCCGACGGTGGTCTTTCCTACGCCTCCCTTTCCGACGACGAAGAGGAAGCGGTGATCACGGAGCGGGCGCGGCACGACAGCGGTGTCGACACTAGCTTCTCTCCGCGGGTTCGTCGATCACGGAACCGGTCTCTCTTTCTCTCACCGGGTCGCGGCGGGGCGGCACCTCCTCCGCTCGCTGCGGGGGCGAAGAGATGTCCGAAGTACAGCTCCCCGCTTTTACGCTCGCTGCGGAGGCGCCACCCCGCCGCTCCGGTTGTGGGTAGGCTGGTTTGGTTGAGTACAGCGGCGTCTACGACGCGCCCTCTGCGACGCCGAAGCGGCGTCACGATGCGAGGGCCTTGCCCTCGCGCTCCGCTGCCGATCACGGAGCTGCATACGCTACAGAACGCGACCGCTCCGATCAGGCGTATGGAACGTCAGAGCGCGCAGCCGCGCGGGACGGTCGCCACGACGCGTTCACGCGCGTCGCCGTGAAGCGCGACGACGACCCATCGCGGCCCACGCGCCACGATCTGGTACTCGCGCGCGGCGTCCGCACACACGATGGCTTCGGCGCCGAGCAGCGTGCAGCCCGCGACGTCGATGGCGAGCGCGTGCGACTGCTGGCGGCCATGCGCATGCGTGCGACGGACGGCTCGAGCGTGAGCTCCGCGTAGCACTCTCGGTCGAGGGGCGCGCGAACCGGGTAGGGCCCCGCGTCTTCGGGCGCCAGGTCACCGCCGGCGCGAGACGACACCAGCACAGGCTCGAAGCGTCCGTCCTGCCAGCGCAAACGGGCGCTCCAGCCGACGTCCCCTACGGAGCGGTGCATCACGCTCGTCTCCAACAGCACCTCGTCGCCGGCTCGACGCAAGGTAGGCCCCCACACCGCATCGGGCTCGATCGCGTCCGCACCTCGTGCCCACAGGCCACGACGCGAACGAAGCGGGCGCGTCGCCGCTCGGCGTCAGGTGCACGACCGAGGCGACGTGGTTGTAGGCGCCGTCGACGAGATCGCGATGACACTGTGTGCCTACGACGGCCAACGCTTCACCGCGGGGAAGCCGCACGAGGGACCAGACCGCAACTCCTTCGTCTCCCGCACGTGCCGACGAGCAGAATCGCCGCCCGTACGCCTCGGCGCGCTCGCGGAGCGATGGACCGGATTGCCCGAGCAGCATCAGCGCGATGGCGATCCACGGTCCACCGCCGAGACGCATGGTCGTGGGACGCGCGACAGCCCTCGCATTGTTCCCGCGGTCGCAAGCCTCTCGCGATCAGCGTGGGGAGCGCGAGGGTCCTCCCTCGCCTGACGACGCCGCTCCGGCGTCGTGGAGGACGCGTCGCAGACGCCGCTCTCACCAAAACAAGGTCAGTAGCGATCCCACGGTAGCGGCGGGTGGCGCCTCCGCAGCGAGCGTAAAAGCGGGAAGTCGTATTTCGAGCACTCTTCGCCCCCGCAGCGAGCGGAGGAGGTGCCGCCCGACGCGGCCTGCTCTCGACACCACGGACGACCGACCCCACACGCTGCCTCGCCACTGCAGCCGACCAGATTCTGAACGCGGTGTGCAGACCCGGCCGCGTCCGAGTGGCCCGATCGGCTCCGAAATCGCGATCTGGACTCCTCAGCGGCCACATCCGCCCGTGGCACCTCGGTTGCGATGTACCGGAGCGAGGTGAGCATCATGATCCGCAACTCCACCGCCGCTCTCGCCGTCGCCGCATCGCTGGCCGCTTGCGCCGCTCCCGCTGCCACCGGAACGCCGGTCACCGCCGAAGACCTCTGCACGCAGATCGCGAGCACCGTGTGCAGCGCCGACCAGCACTGCTTCTCGAGTTCGCATCCGATGGACTGCGTCACGACGCAGACCGCGCTCTGCCGCAGCACCGTGCGCCCGCTCGTCGACGATCCGCGTCTCGGCTACGACGAGCTCGCCGCCGGGCACTTCATGGAAGGTCTGCGCGCACAGGCGACCGCGTGCTGGCAGAGCCCCGTCGACTACGACTCGTTCACGCGCATGTTCACCGGCACCGGCGCGCAGGGCGCCGACTGCACGCCGCACGATCTGAGCGCGACGTCGCTGCGCACCTCGGCGCTCTCGTGCGAGACGGGCAACGCGTGTCACCTCTATCTCCGCGCCGACGGCAGCACGCAGGGCGTGTGCGAGCGCCGCACCGACAGCTCGTGCTCGCACGCGTTCGACTGCGGGCCCGCGCAGTTCTGTGATCTGCCGGCGCACTGGCAGCCCGGCGTGTGGGGCAGCTGTCGTCCGCTCCGCTCGGACGGCTGGGCGTGCGGTGGCGATCTCGAGTGCGGCAGCCGTCACTGCGACGGAACGTGCAGCCCGCTTCCGGCCGATCTGCGCCCACTCTCGGCGAGCTACAGCGACGTGATCCAGGCCGAGACGCCCGTCGCATACCTGCGCATGGGCGAGACGAGCGGAACGCGCGCCGCCGACACGAGCGGCAACGGCCACTTCGCCGACATGGTCGGCGCAGCGACGCACGACGCGCACGGCGCGATCCTGCACGACACGAACGGCGCGGTGCATCTCGCGGACGGCGGCTACCTGCACATCGCGGCGATGACGGCGCTCACGGACAGCGAAGAGATCTCGCTCGAGTGCTGGTTCCACCCGGACGACGTGATGGACAACCACCCGATCCTCGAGCTCAACGACGGCACGCACCTCGGGCCGCACGTCTGGCAGTTCGACTCGGGCGACAAGATCTACACGAACCTGATGGACGCGATGAACATGCCGCACTCGATCATGAGCGATGCGGGCGCGATCTCCGCCAACGCGTGGCACCACGTGGTCGCGACGTACGACGGCGCGAACGGCGCGCTCTATCTCGACGGCCACCGCGTCGGCACGACGGGCATGACGGGCGCGCTGCTCGTGAACGGCGAGCTCTACATCGGTCATCGCCCCGCGATGGGGATGAGCCCGGCGGTCGCGTTCGCCGGCTCGATCGACGAGGTCGCCGTGTACGACCACGCGCTCAGCGCTTCCACCATCGCGCGCCACAACGCCACCGGCGTGGCCGGCACCGCGACCAACACGTTCGCGCTCTTCCACTGGCTGCAGTGATCTGCAGCACGAGGACGAAGACGAAAACGAATCTCTGAGGAGCCCGTCATGCGCCGCATCGCCCTCGCCTCTCTCGCGCTGATCGCCGCCGCCGCGAACGGCTGCGCGCCGCTCGACGAGGCGGAGGCGGCCGAGGGTGAGGTCACCGTCTGCGCGCACGGCCCGACCGTGCAGGGCATCGACATCAGCTCGTGGCAGGGCGCGATCAACTGGGACGCGGTCGCCGCGTCGGGCATCCGCTTCGCGCAGATTCGCGTCGCCGACGGCTTCTATCACGACAGCTACTTCCGCTCGAACTGGGACAACGCGGGCCGCGTCGGCATCATCCGCGGCGCCTATCAGTTCTTCGAGCCGACGGAGGACCCGGTCGCGCAGGCCGATCTCGTGATCGCCGCCGTCGGCCGCCTCGGACCGGGCGACATGCCCGTGATGTGCGACGTCGAAGCGCCCTCGCCCGGCGTCTCGCCCGCGACGTACGCCGCGCGCCTGCACGCGTGGACCGATCGCATCGAGGCCGGCACCGGCCGCCGTCCGATCTTCTACACGGGCCGCTACTACTGGGATCCCTACGTCGCGACGAGCGACTTCCGCAGCTACCCGCTCTGGCACGCGCAGTACACGAGCGCCTCGTGCCCGAACATCAACGATCGCTGGAGCGACTGGGCCTTCTGGCAGTACACGTCCAGCGGCTCGGTGCCGGGCATCGGCGGTCGCGTCGATCGCGACATCTTCAACGGCTCACTCGCCGATCTGCAGGCGTTCGCCAACCAGAGCGCCCTCGTCGACGCCGACGGGGACGGATCGCCCGAGGGGCAGGACTGCGACGATCACGACGCGCGCCGCCATCCTGGCGCGG
>CAYSCF010000015.1:0-51411 GCA_964429305.1 uncultured Sandaracinaceae bacterium
GCGTGCTCGGGCGCGTACCGCAAGAGCTCCACGTCCCGCGCTCCGAGCGCTTCGAGCAGGGGACCCCAGAGGGTCGCGGTCCCGTCGAGCCCCGGCAGCAAGAGCATGGCGCCCAGCATAGTGCCGTCACTCCCAGTTGCAGCTGCTGAGCGCGAGGCCGATATCGCGGCGAAGCAGGCCACCAAGCTCACACCACGGACGGACTCACGCATCGTGACCGCCGCTGAAGGTGAGGCTTATCGTCGACGCGGTCGCCGCGACTGACCGAGGACGGACCAAGACGACTTTCGGCTACACTCGACCGATGCCGGGCGCACGGAAGGTGTTCGACGAAGCGATGCAGCTCTCCCGGAAGGAGCGACTCGCGCTTGCCGCTCGGCTCCTCGCGAGTGTGGAGGTTCCCGGAAGAGGGCTCACCGGCCCCCCGTGGGCGGCAGCGATACGCAAGGAGCTCGAACACCGTTGGGCCGACGCAGAACGCCATGGCGAATGGGGCGAGCCGTGGGTGCCGGCCACACCCACACGACGGGGCTCGCGCGCCCGTCCCTGACATCACGCACCTCCAGCGCATCAGTGGAGCATGCAGCCCGCTTGGTTGGCGCAGTCGGCCCAGCCGAACGTGCTGCAGTCGGCCGCCGTGCCGGAGCACGTGCTCCGCGAGGTGCAGCCGAGCTGCTCACAGAACCCTGCCGGATCGTCGCAGGGCGTGACCGTTCCATCGCACACGCCGGTGAGCTGCCACCGGCACCCCGGCTGGGTCAGGCACGACATGTTCGTGTCGAACGCGGAGCACGCTCGAGCCGTGCCCATGCAGACCGAGTCGTCGTGACAGCCGAGCTGCAACGAGCAGATCCCGCCCCATGACTCGCAGCTGACGGCAACGCCGCCGCACGTACGAACGTCGCCGCCGGCGTCCGCCGACTGGGCCAGCCCACAGGCGTGCGCGAGGCCCGCCACCATCACGCCCAGGATGTAGCGACGCATCGTGGGCAGATGGTGCAACGAGCGCCTCCGAAACGCGAGTCGCGGCGCCCCGGCCATCGGTTATCCTAGCCTCCGCATGACCTCCCCCGATTTCGCCACGGTCGCTCCGAAGGTCTCCTCCACCCCGCGGCCGCAGCTCGATGCCGTCGTCGCGCGGCTCGCCGCGAAGAAGAACGAGTGGACGCGCGTCAGCACGGCCAAGCGCGCCGACTATCTCGAGCGCTGCATCGTCAAGACGCTGAGCGTCGCGCCCGAGTGGGTGAAGGCCGCGTGCGAGGCCAAGGGCATCGCGCTCGACTCGTCCCGTGCCGGTGAAGAGTGGCTCGCCGGCCCGATGACCACGATGCGCAACCTGCGCTTGCTCGCCGAAGCGATGCGCTACGGCGGCGAGCCGCCGATCCCGCGCCAGTGGACGCGGCCCGACGGTCAGGTCGTCGCCGAGGTGTTCCCGCAGAACACGCTCGACAAGCTCATGTACACCGGCATCACCGCCGAGGTGTGGCTGGAGCCCGGTCAGAAGGCGACGCAGGGAAAGATCTATCGCGACAAGCGCAAGGGTGAAGCCGGCGTCGGCAAGGTCGCGCTCGTGCTCGGCGCCGGCAACGTCGCTTCGATCGGCCCGATGGATGCGCTCTACAAGCTCTTCGTCGACGACGAGGTCGTCCTCGTGAAGACGAACCCGGTGAACGCGTACCTGCAGCCCTTCTGGGAAGAGGCGTTCCGTCCGCTCCTCGATGACGGCTTCTACGCCGTGGTGCGCGGCGGCGCCGACGTCGGCGAGTATCTGTGCAACCACCCGGACATCGAGACGATCCACATCACCGGATCGGATCGCACGCACGACGCGATCGTGTGGGGCGCGGGCCCGGGCCAAGAAGAGCGCAAGAAGCTCGGCCAGCGAAAGCTCGAGAAGCCCATCACGAGCGAGCTCGGTGCGGTCACGCCCGTCATCGTCGTGCCCGGCGAGTGGAGCGAGAGCGACCTGCTCTTCCAAGCGCGGCACGTCGCCGGCATGGTCGCCAACAACGGGAGCTTCAACTGCAACGCGGCGAAGATCCTCGTGACGAGCGCCGGCTGGCCGCAGCGCGCGCGCTTCCTCGAGCTCGTGCATGCGCAGCTCGCCAAGACGCCGGTGCGCAAGGCGTACTACCCGGGCGCGCAAGAGCGGTACCAGGGCTTCCTCGATCACTACCCGAACGCGATGCCGCTCGGCGAGCGCACCAAGGACGTCGTGCCGTGGACGATCCTTCCCGACGTGCCCGCGGAGAAGGGCGAGTACGCGCTCACGAACGAAGCGTTCTGCGGCGTGCTCGCCGAGACGCAGCTCGAAGCGAGCGATCCGAGCGCGTTCCTGGAAGCCGCGACGCGCTTCGCCAACGAAGATTGCTGGGGCACGCTCTCGTGCGTCGTCCTGATCCATCCGGACACGGCGCGTCAGCACGCGCGCGCGTTCGACGCGGCGATCGCGAACCTCCGCTACGGCGGCATCGGCATCAACGCGTTCGCGGGCGTCGTGTACGCGCTCGTCACGCCGACGTGGGGCGCGTTCCCCGGCCATCCGCTGGAAGACATCCGCTCGGGCCGCGGGTTCGTGCACAACGCGCTCTTGCTCGATCATCCGCAGAAGTCGGTCGTGCGCGCGCCGTTCCGCATGAGCCCGACGCCGGCTTGGTTCGCCGATCACAAGACGGGCAACAAGCTCGGCCCGCTCATCACGGAGTTCGAGGCCGCCCCGAGCTTCCTCAAGCTGCCCTTCCTGCTGCCCGTCGCGCTGCGCGGGTGAGCCGCTCGCTCGCGCTCGTGCTGTTCGCCCTCGCCGGTTGCGGCGGGGGCGATCTCGTTTCGAACGACGCGGGCGGCAGCGATGCGTTCGCGCTCGATGGCAGCGCGCGCGATGCTTTCGCGACCGATGCGCTCGCCGCCGATGCGTTCGCGGTCGATGCGTTCACGAGTGGCGATGCGTTCAGCGGGAGCGATGCGACGTGGGGCGCGTGCACCGTCGGATCGACGGCCGGCGTGTGCGAGGACATCGCGCTCTGCACCGGCATGCACACGACCGTCGCGGGGCTATGCCCCGGGCCGGCGAACATCGAGTGCTGCATTCCTTCGACGACGCCGACGAGCTGCGATCCGACCGTGATGGTGCAGCCGAACGTCGGGGTCGCGGGCGAAGCGCCCGGCATCGGAGGATGCCCCGCCGGGATGCTCGCCGTGACGAGCACGCTCTGCGTCGATCGCTACGAGGCGTCGCTCGTGCAGGTGAACGCGGACGGAACCACGAGCGAGTGGTCACCCTTCTTCACACCGACCACGGGCATCACCGTGCGTGCACTCTCTCGCGCGGGCGCGGTGCCGCAGGGCTACATCTCCGGCACGCAAGCGGCAGCCGCGTGCACCGAAGCGGGCAAGCGCCTCTGCACCAACACCGAGTGGCTGCGCGCATGCCAGGGCTCGATGGGCTTCACCTATCCGTACGGCAACACCCGCATGACGGGCGTCTGCAACGATCACCGTGCCGTGCATCCGGCAGTCGAGCGCTTCGGCACGAGCGACTCGTGGATCTACTCGATGCTCAACGACGCGTGCATCAGCCAGCTGCCGATGTCGCTCGCGCGCACCGGCGCGTACGCCGGATGCCTGACCGAGAGCGGCGCGAACGACATGATGGGCAACCTGCACGAGTGGACGAGCGATCCCGCCGGCACGTTCCGCGGCGGCTACTACGTCGACACCGTGATGAACGGGAACGGCTGCCTCTACGTGACGACGGCCCACGACGTGAGCCACCACGACTACTCGACCGGCTTCCGCTGCTGTAGCGATCTCTGACTCGGTGCTACGGACAAGGTCCGCTGTAGCAGCCCGGCGCGCAGCAGTGCGTCGTTCCCGAGCACGTCGTCTGGTGGTTCGAGCACGTCCCACCGAGACAGCGGATGTTCTGGCAGAGGTCCGGGTTGGTCCCGCAGAGCGTTCCGTCGGTCGTGCGCGTGCCGCAGACCTGCGTGTCCGTGCGCGGCGTGCCGTTGCAGCTGCCGCCGCTGCACGCGTAGTCGGTGCACGTGCGCGACTGGCTGACCGACGTGCTGCACGCGTCGGAGTAGCCCGGGCACGCGCCGAACGCGCCACACGATGTCGCCATGCACGACGTGCCGTCGGTCGTGCGCGAGCAACCCGCCGTGTCGGTGCGGGGCGCGCTCGCGGCGCACGTCCCGCCGCTGCACGTGTAGTCGGTGCACGTGCGCGACTGCGTGCCGCTCGTCGCGCACGTGCTCGCGAAGCCACCGCACGCGCCGAACGCGCCGCACGACGTCGCCATGCACGAGACGCCGTCGGTCGTGCGCGAGCAGCTCGCCGTGTCGGTGCGCATCGCGGGCATGCACGCGCCGCCGTGGCAGCTGAGGTCGGTGCACGTGCGGCTCTGCGTTCCGCCGGTCGCGCACGTGTCGGCGAAGCCGCCGCAGGCGCTGAAGCCGCCGCACGACGTCGTGCCGCACATCGTTCCTTCGGTCGTGCGCGAGCAGCTCTGCGTGTCCATCGTGTCGCTCGGCGTGCACGCGTTCGACGCGCAGTGGAACGTGCGCACGGTGCGCATCTGCGAGCCCGTCGTCGTGCACGAGTCGACGAAGTTGCCGCACGCGCCCCACGCGCCGGTCATCTGCGCGGGACAGTCCGAGTCCGCCGTGCAGCCGACGCAGCGACCACCCGCCTCGTCGCACGTGCCGGCGAGGCACGGATTGCCCGCGTGCACGCTGCACGTCCCGCCACCGCACGTGTCCATGCCGTTGCAGAACGTGTGGTCGTCACACGCGACGGTGTTGTTCGTGTGCGTGCACGTGCCGTCGGATCCGCAGACGTCGTCGGTGCACGGCTCGTGATCGTCGCAACCGAGCATGCGGCAATCGACGACGAACGCGTCGGGCGCGACGCCGCCCATGTCGACGTGCGAGTCGGTGGCCGGGCCCGCGTCGTGCGGCGAGGACGCCGCGTCCATTCCGGCATCCACCATCACCGCAGAGCCGGCGTCCTGCCCGATGCGGACGGGCTGACCGGTCCAGGGCAAGAGTGGCGTCTGCACCGAGCCACATGACCCGTCGTCAGAGCACGTGCGCGACGCATCGCCGCCGCAGGTCTGTCCCTCGCACACGCGCAGGAGATAGAGGGGCAACGTCAGCGTCTGCTGCGCGATGAGCGTCACCTCGGCCGTGCGTGTGACGCGCCACGTGCCGCCGTGCAGGCCCTGCGCCTCGATGCGCACCGGACCGAGCGCGCCGTTCGGCACGAGCGTCAGCGTGAGCGGCAGCGCGTTCGCGCTGGTGAGCATCTGCTGCTCGTGATGCTGCATCCCGTCGGGACCGGTGACGTCGATCGTGATCGTGTCGAGCCCGCTCGGGATCACGTAGTCGGTGTCGACGACGACGATCAGCTGAGTGGGAGCCGATTGCCCACACCCGAGGACGAGCGAGAGCCACACCGCGAGACAGCCAACTCGAAGCATTCCGCCATCGTGAGTCGATCGGGCCCGTGGAATCAAGCGGAGCGCCGCCGATCCATCGAGGGTGCGGGGAGCCCGACGGGCCCCCCGCGCGCAGCGAAGAGCGGAGCGCCGGTCAATTGCAGAGAATGTGCTGGGGGTAACAGCCCGGATAGCAACAGTGCGTCGTACCGGTGCACGTGCTGACACTGCGCGAGCACGCGCCTGCCGAGCACAGGATGTTCGCGCAGTTGTCGGGATCGGTGTCGCAGACGACGCCATCCGTGGTGCGTGACTGGCAGACCTGCGTGTCCGTGCGCGGTGTCCCTACACAGGTGCCGCCACCGCACGCGTAGTCCGTGCACGTGCGCTAGTAGCTGGTGCTCAGTGTGCACGCGTCCAGATACGCGGGGCACGCGCCGAAGCCACCGCACGACGTCGTGCCGCAGGACGTGCCGTCGGTGTTGCGTGTGCAGCCCTGCGTGTCCGTGCGCGTCGCGCCGTTGCACGATCCGCTGCCGCACGTGTAGTCGGTGCACGTGCGCGACTGGGTGCCGGCGTTCGCGCACGTGTCGGCGAACCCGCCGCACGCGCCGAAGCCGCCGCACGAGGTCGCCATGCACGAAGTGCCGTCGGTCGAGCGCGCGCAGCCCTGCGTCTCGACGCGCATCACGGGCGCACACGAGCCGCCAGAGCACGTGAGGTCGGTGCAAGTCCGCGATTGCGTCCCCGTGGTCCCGCACGTCCCGGAGAATCCACCGCACGCGCCGAAGCCCGGGCACGACGTCGTGCCGCACGACATCCCGTCGGTCGACGTGCGCGTGCAGGCCTGCATCTCCGTCGAGTCGCTCGGGACGCAGCTGTTCGACGCGCAATGGAACGTCCGCACCGTGCGGCTCTGCGTGCCGCTCGTCGCGCAGCTGCTTCCGAAGCTGCACGCGCCGTAGGCGCCCGTCATCTGCGCGGGACAGTCGCTGTCCATCGTGCAGCCGACGCAACGCCCGCCCGCCTCGTCGCACGTCGTGCCGCCGCCGCACGGGTTGCCGACGTGCTGGCTGCACGATCCGCCGCCGCACGTGTCCATGCCGTTGCAGAAGACGTGATCGTCGCAGCCGATCGTGTTGTTCGTGATCGTGCACGTGCCATCGGTGCCACACACCTGATCGGTACAGGGGTTGCCGTCGTCGGCGCAGCCCGCGACGTGACAATCGCCACCGGCATCGGGAAGCGGCCCGGAGTCGAGGATCGTGATGCCCATGTCGGGTGGCGGTCCGGCATCGACGTTCGTGTCGGGTCGATTGGCGTCCATCGCGCTCGCGTCGTGCGAGCCGGCGTCCATCGGGCCCGCATCCACGAAGCGCTGCGGCCCGACCCACGGCGTCGCCGGGACGTCGATCGAGTGACACTGCCCGTCTTCGGTGCAGGTCGTGTCGGGCTGCGTGCATGCCGCGCGCGTCGCGGTACCGCACGTCTCGAGCAGCACGAGCACCATCTGGATGCTCTGACCCTGGACGAGCGTCGTACGTCCCGTGCGGGTGACGACCACCGTGCCCGCGTGCAGGCCGCGCGCTTCGACGCGAACCGGCCCGAGCGAGGCCCCGGCCGGAAGCACGGTGAGCGTGTACGGAAGCGCGCTCGCGCTGATCATCGGCTGGTGCTCGACGTGATGCATCCCGTCGGGCCCCGTCACGTCGACGTCGATCTGATCGATGCCGGCGGGGATCGGATAGTCCGTGTCGACCTCGACCACGAGCTCGGTGGCGGGAGCCTGGCTACAGCCGGCGTGGACGGACGAGAGAGCGAGCAGCCCGCACGCGAGAAGCGAGCGAGAAATTGGCGTGGAACGAACGCGGAGCGCAGTCAAACAGCGACGCATTCATCCATCGTCGCCGCATGCGGCCGCCGCCGCAAGCTCAACGACGCGTATGTCGATCGACGCCGTGACCGTGACGGATGCGGATCTCTTCGGTCGCGGTCCGCACGACGATCGCATCGCCCTCGGCCGTGGCGTGCACGCTCGGATCCGTCACCAGCAGATCACGCCCGAAGCTCCCGCCCGACATGCGCCACGCGTTGCCGTTCGAGTCCACGAGCACGATCTCGCGCGGCGCGACCACCAGCTCGGTGAACGTGGTGCCGCTCGATCCTCCGTGATCGACCCACGTGACGCCGCCGTCGTCGGTCGTCCACACGTAGCCGCCATCGCCCGCGGCGACGCCGTGCGCGCTGCCGGGCTCGAACACGATCAGATTCGCGGTCTCGACCCAGCGCCACGTCACGGGCGCCCACGTCGCGCCGCGATCGTTCGACGCGAGCATGCGCACGGCGAACCCGGTGTAGAGGAACGGGCCCGACGCGTTCGAGAGCGCCGCGAGGATGCGGCCAGTGGTCGGCACGACGGCCCACGTGCGCGCGAACGTGAGCGGCGAGACGAGCGCGCTCGGAAAAGCGAAGCCCATCGGCTCCCACGCTTGGCAGCGGATCGGCACGGCGACGGACGCGCCGCACCACGTGGCGCGACGCTGCACCGCGAGGCCCTCGCCGAGCGCGATCGTATCGGGGGCTTGCGCTCGCACGCTCGCGATCACGAGCAGCAGCGCCGCGATCACCGAGAGAGCCGTCGAGACGCGTCGCACTTCTCTCGAAGTGTAGCTACTCGCGGAAGAAGGACCCGTGGAATCCGAGCGGGATCGAGAGTGGGATCTCGGCCCATGCGCGTACCTGCAGGGATTGCGCGTCGAGCACGGCCATCGCCGATCGCGAGTCGTCGACGTGCGAGCCGACCGTGACGATCACGCCGTCGTCCTCGCGCTCGCCCTTCGGGCGCGCGACGAAGATCGGCTCGCCGAACACGAAGCCGGCCTCCGCGAACGTGCGCTCGCCCGCGCCGTCCACGCGAACGACTTCGCCCGCCGCGCCCTTCTCGCTCACGCGCGCGCCCCACGCGACGTCGTGTCGTTTGCCGTTGAAGCGCCGGTAGGAGATCGACGGGAACTCGAAGCCACGCGCGTGCAGCACCTCGTGCGTGGCCTCGCGTGCGCCCTCGCGCATCGTCCATCGCACGATGGACGGCGTCAGATCCGGCAGACCCTTCGCCACGATCGCGTCGCTGCGGAAGGCCGAGACCACGCTCGCATCGGGGTACATCGCGACGTCGATCGTGGTCGCATCGCCGTCCTCGAACGCGTTGACGACGTGGAACACGAACCCCGAGGGCGCCTGGTGCGTGCGAACCGCACCGCTCGCGCGATCGACGAGCCAGAGCGTCGTGCCCGCGTCGGGACGATATTCGAAGTGATCGGCGAACCCGCGGTTGGACCAGAGCACGCGCCACGGCGCGACGTCGAACGGATGACCGATCACGATCGCGTGACGCGCGGTGAGGCCGAAGCCGTGCACGTACGGCATGCGCGCCGCCGGGATGCGACCAACGATGCGCCGCGTGCGCTCGCTCGGCGCGTGCTCGTACACGACGATCTCGCTCTTCATCCCGAAGCGCGTCGCGAGACTGACGACGCGGCCGGCGTCGAAGTCCATGTGCGGGTGCGCGATCATCGCGACCTCGCCGACGTCGTCGGTGTAGGTCAGCGTCCGCGTCAGCTCGAGCGTCTCGGGATCGACGGCCCACTGGTGCGGGCTCTCGGTCATCGCGACCCGCTCGTCGCCGAGCGCGACGACGTTCACGTTCGCGTTGTCGGTCACGGGCGGCACCGGCTGGAACAGACGCGCCCAGAACCCACGCTGCAGCGGCGTGCCGAACGATGCGGTCGACGCGCGACCTTCGCTCGCGCCGCGCGCGACCTGCGTCTGCGACATCGGGCGCTGGCGGTACGTCACGCTCGTCTCGCCGACGCGGAAGCCGTAGAGCATGCCGAGGGCGTCGAACCAGTGATGCGCCTCCCACGCGCCGTCGACGAACGTCGCTGGCGTCGTGCGGACGAGATCACCGCGCAGCCACTCGGGGATCTCGCCGCGGATCGTCGCATCGGCGCGGCGCTCGCCGCGGGCGCTGCGGAACGGGGCGCGCGTGGACAGATCGCGCGGTCTTGCAGAGTGGCGGGCGGCGGGCAGGGCGTGGTCGAGAGCTCGGGTCGTCGTCGTCATCGTGGCGTCCTCCATATGTAAGCACTGCTTAGTTCATATCTGAGCACTGTCAAGTTTGAACGAGTGTGCTAAACGTTTCGACGCGATGAAGAAGCGCCAGCCGCGGCCGAGCTACCACCACGGCGATCTGCGCCGCGTGCTGCTGGACGCGAGCATCGAGGTGCTGGCCGAGCGCGGTACCGAGGCGATGAGCCTTCGCGACGTGGCCAGACGCGCGGGCGTGAGCCCGGCCGCGCCCTATCATCACTTCGCGAGCAAGGAAGCCTTGCTCGACGCGATCGCGCACGACGGGTTCTTCGAGCTCGCGCGTGTGATGAACGAAGCGGGCGCCAGCGTGAAGAGCGATCCCATCGCGCGCATCGGCGCCATCGGCGAGGCGTACATCCGCTTCGCCCTCGATCGGCCGGCGCACTTCCAGCTGATGTTCCGGCGCACGGGCGATCCACGAGCGCACGACGAAGACATCGGCGGCGCCTTCCAGGTCTTGCTCGACGCCGCGACGGAGGTCGTCGGTGTCCACGGCATCGGCGATCGGCTCGCCCAGCGAGAGCTCGTCGTGCTCGCGTGGTCCGTCGTGCACGGCGCGGCGAGCCTCTTGCTCGACGGCCCGCTCACGCACGGCATCCCGTCGCTCGGGGTCGATGCGGACCGAGTCCCGACCATGGCCGTCGAGACGCTCCAGATGCTGATCGTCTCGCTCGCGGGACGCAAGAAGCGCTGAGGCGTCAGGCGACGACGGCGAGCGTACGGCGTGGCCGGCTCGGCGCGAGCGCATCGAAAGCGCGCTTCCACGCCGCGAACTTCCCGCCGTTCTTCACCGCGTCCATCACCGCGCGACCTTCGGCGCGGCCGCCCTGCGCGAGCACGTACTCGACCCACGCCCAGCGCGCGCTCGTCGCGCGCACGTCGACACGACCGCGCAGTCCGCGGCGCAGGCGATCGAGCCGATCGTCGACCACGTCGATGCCCGCGAACGCTTCGCCGTCGAGCGGCGTGTTCCGCTTGCTCACGAACGGCGCGATCCCGAGCGCGAGCGGCGCGACCTTGCTGAGCTCGGTGGCGAAGAGCACGAGCTCGTCGATGTCGGCATCCTCCTCGCCCGGCACGCCCACCATCATGTACAGCTTCATCCGCTGCATGTTGTGCGCACGCGTCAGCTCGGCCGCGCGCAGCAGGTGCTTCTCCTGCGCCTTGCGCTGCATCTTGTCGCGCAGGCGCTGGCTCGCGCCGTCGCTCGCCGTCGGGTGCGTGCGATAGCCGGCCATCTTCAGCGCGCCGACGAAGCGATCGTTGAGGCGATCGGGCCGCAGCGACGAGAGACCGACCTCGCGGCCCTGCTTCGCGAGCGTCTCGACGATGTCGGCGATCTTCGGATGATCGGACACGGCCGCGCCGACGAGCCCCACGCGCTTGGCGTCATCGGGGATGAGCGAGAGGATCTTCTCCATCGGCACGATGCGCATGCCGCCGTTCGTCGAACGGCGCATCACGCAGTACTCGCACGCGCGCGAGCAGCCGCGCTCGGCCTCGAGCAAGAACATGTTCGAGAGCTCGGTGTTCGGCGTGCGGATCGCCGCGTACGCCGGCAAGCGCTCGAGCGACGCCTTCGCGACCGCGGGCATCTCGTCGCCGTGGAGAGAAGGTACGAACGCGCTCGGGATCGTGCCCGCGATCGCATCGAGCGCATCGCGCTTGCTGCGCGTCGCGAAGATCGCGTCGAGCGCCTGGTGGATCGTCTCGTCCGCCTCGCCCATCAAGATCACGTCGGCGAACGGCGCGAGCGGCAGCGGGTTGCTGAACGTGAGCGGGCCGCCCATCAAGATGATCGGATCGCGCTCGTGTCGGTGCTCGGCGAGCGCAGCGATGCCCGAGAGCTCCAGCACCTCGATGACGCCCGCGAGCTCGAGCTCGTAGGCGACGCTCAGCGCGACGACGGGGAAGTCCGAGACCGCACGCTCCGACTCGAACGTGAACAGCGGCGTGCGCGATCGGCGGTAGCGGTCGGGGTCCTCGGGGAGGAACGCGCGCTCGGCCGAGCGACCCGATGCGAGGATCTCGCGATAGATGGTCTGGAAGCCGAGCGACGACATGCCCGCGCGATACGGGCTCGGATAGACGAGCGCGACCCGCTCGGCGGCATCGTTGCCCCGCAGACCGATCTCGTCTCGGGCGAGCGCGCGGACTTCGGCCTTCAGATCGTGGGCAATCGCCATGGGCCGGACGGTCTAGCAGGTGGCCGCCGGAAGGACCCGTCGCGCGCGGCGGAGCGGACCTCGACGAACGGGCGTGCCCGTGCCTTGTTCACGGGGATGGCTTCGATCTCGGCACGCACCGCAGCAGCGCCACGCTCGTGGCTCGCGCGCCTCGATGCGGAGCTGCACGTCGCCGATCCCGATGGGACCCGCTTCCGAAGCGCCGCGTCCGTGACGCTCGCCACGTTGGTCGGTGCCGTGGCGACCGAGCTCGTGACGCCGCTCGCCGGTCTTCCCGCGTCCGCCGCGATGCTCGCCGGCACGCTCGCGATGACCGCGGGCAGCGTCGTCACCGAGAGCACCGTCGTCGAGGAGCGCAAGACGTACGCGCTGCTCTTCTTGCCCCTCACGCTCGGCCTCGCCGTCGGCATCGGCGTCGCGCCCTACCCGATCGCGAGCCTCGCCCTCTTCGTCGCCGTCGCGTTCTCGGCCGTCATGCTCCAGCGCTTCGGACCGCGCGGCACCGCGAGCGGCACGATCCTGTTCAACGCCTACTTCTTCGCGCTCTTCTTCCGCGTCCAGGCGAACGAAGCGGCGAGCATGTTGCTCACGGGATGGATCGCGCTCGCTGCGGCAGCGCTCGTGCGTTTCGCGTTCCATCTCGAGCGCGGCACCGTCGCGCTGCGGCGGCTGCGTCACGCGCTACCGATCCTGGCGGCGCGTGTGCTCGCGACGCATCGATCGGTCCTTCACCGCGGCGACGTCACGTCGCGTGCGCGTCGACGCGCACTGCAAGCATTGAACGAAGCCGCGCTCTTGCTCGACGATCAGCTCGATCGCGCCGCGGCGCCCGCCACCATGCAGGCCGACGCCCGAAGACGCGCCTTCGAGCTCGAGCTCGCCGCCGAGCGCGCATCGGCCAACGTGCTCGCGTTGATCCGAGGCGGCGCGATTCCCGACGCGTGTCGCACCGCGCTCGAGGAGGCGCTGGCGGAGACGGAAGCCTCGTTGCTCGGATCGAAAGGCGATGGTCCGAAGCGCGCGATCGAGACGGCGCGCGAAGCTGCACGCGGCCAGCCGGGCCTCGAGCTGGTCGTCGTGCGTACGGGCGACGCGCTCGCTTCGCTCCTGCACGCCGCGCAGCCGACGTTCGAGCCCGCGGTCTCCGCCGCGATGTCGCGCCCGCCCGATGCGCCGAAAGCGACGCCCGCGCCCGAGGGGCTGCACGCGACGACGCGCCTGGCGATCCAGGCGTCGATCGCGACTGCGCTCGCGGTCGTCGTCGGACGTGCGATCTCCGAAGAGCGCTGGTTCTGGGCGGCCGTCGCGGCGTATCTGGTGATCGCGCCGGCGACGACCCGCGGCGAGATCTTCTTCCGCGCATGGCGACGCACGCTCGGCACGGTGAGCGGTGTCGCGCTCGGTCTCTTGCTGGCGCTCGTCGTATCGGGGCACACGCGCGTCGAGCTCGCACTGCTCTTCGTGTGCGTGTTCTTCGCGATGTACGCGCGGAAGAGCTCCTACACCTACGTGGTGCTCTGGCTCACCGCGGCGCTCGCGCTGCTCTACGAGCTGACGGGCCGCTACTCCGTGAGCCTGCTCGCGCTGCGCTTCGAGGAGACGGCGGCTGGCGCGGGGATCGGAGCGCTCTGCGCGGCGCTCGTACTTCCTTCGCACACCGGCACGCGCCTCGAGGCCGCGCTCGCGCGCTTCACGAGCCTGCTCGGCGACGATCTCGACGATCTCGTGAGGGCGCTCGCGGATCACGAAGGCGCGTCTCGCGCGCGCGTACGTCAGATCGATCGCGCGCTCGTCGAAGTCCGCGCGGCCGCGGAGCCACTCATGCGCGGCGGCTATCGCCTCGGCGGCACGACGTCGGATCTCGTCCGCGCGTGCTCGACGCTCGCGTTCTACGCGCGACAGCTCGCGATGCCGGGCCTGCTGGCGCGGATCGAGGTCGCGCGGCCGGAGCTCTCGCCGGTGCTGGGCGTGCTAGCGCAGAACACCCGACACGTCTCGACGCTGCTCGCCACGCGAGAGCTCGTTCCCGCAGTCGACGTGCCGCTCGACGCGCTGCGTGCGCGCGCCGATCGCGAGCGCGAGGGAGATCGACCACGAGATCTCGACCTCGTGCTGCTCTGCGCCGAGCGCATGCACGTCACGTTGGGCGAGATGCGGGCGTCGCTCTCGAAGTGAGCCGAGCGCGCAGCGTCGCGCGATCGATCCAGGCGCCGAGCGTCTCGTCGTCGAGATCGATCCAGCGATCGAGCGCGTGCGCGCCGCCGCCGATGAGGTCCCACGGCGGGGGCGGCACGTGCCAGCTGCCGTCCGGCCGCCGCATGTGACGTCGGTCCGAGGCGAAGTGCGAGACGTAGAGCTCGCGATCGACGATGCGGAAGCGCGGCGCGAATCGATCGGGCACGTGCGGATCGAAGCTCGCGTCGATCCACGTGTCTGCCGGGATCGGCATGCCGAGCGTGCAGTCCAGATCCCAGATCGCGCCGTTCGCCGCGAGCACCACGTGATAGTCCCAGACGACCGGCGCGCCGTCGTCGCTCGCGCGCTGCGCGTGCATCGCGACCGAGCGCGTGCGGTTCGTGATCACGATCACCTGCGAATGCTCGAGGCCGGGCTCCTGCGCGAGCCACCACGCGTTCTCTTCGCAGTAATAGGGCGCGTATCGCGTCACGCGCGTCGAGGTTACCATCGCACGATGAATCGCCTGACGATCACGCTCGCTCTCGCGCTCGGAGCTCTCCCCGCTTGCAGCACGCCCAGCGCGGCGCCCGACTCCGGGATCGCGCCGAGCGATGCGCACGTGACGCCGACGCCGGACGCGCCCGGTCACGATGCCTCCGTCGCGCCGGGCACCGATGGCGGGCCGATGGTCGACGCGTTCGTTCCGCCGAGCGACGCAGGCGGCGGTGGCCTCCCCGCCGGCTGGCTCTTCACGCAGGGCAATCATCTCCACGTGTCCGACGGTACGGGCGGCGGCGCGGTGTGGATGGGCCGCGGCGTGAACATGGACGACATCTTCCAGTGTGGGTACGACAACACCCTCTGGAACGCCGACGCGGAGACGGATCTGCAGTCGATGGCGAGCACGGTGATCACCGACTGGCACGCCAACTTCATCCGCGTCTCGCTCGGCATGGCCAGCTATCCGACCGTCGTGAGCTGGACCGAGAGCACCGCGCAGTACGCCGAGCCGATGACGCGCTTGATTCGATCGATGGGATCGCACGCGGGCGTGTACGTGCTCGTCTCGTTGCGCAGCGAGGCGTCGATGATCTTGCAGGACGAGACCGACGGCGATCCGGAGGCGACCGGCATTCCGTCCGACGCGACCAGCACGCCGGACGCCACGCACTTCCCGACGGGGACCGATGCGACCTACGTCGCGCTCGTCGACACGTTCGCGCACGACGCGTTCGTCATGTTCGGCATCACGAACGAGGCGGGCGGCAACAAGCGCAGCGATGCGGTGATCCGCGCAGCGATGACGCACGCGGTGAGCGTCATCCGCGCAGAAGAAGATCGTCTCGGCGTGCCGCACCACATCGTGTCGGTGCAGGGCAACGGGTGGACGAGCGACATCGCGCAGTACGCGACGACGCCGCTCACGGCCGACAACGTCGTGTACGAAGTGCACGGCTACCCGCCCGCACCGAGCTCGTACACGTACGCGAACATCCCGGTGATCATCGGCGAGTACGGCACGCTCTCGAACGCATCGGCGTTCTTCGCCGACCTGGAGAGCAAGCAGATCCCGAACCTCGCGTGGGACTTCGAGTCGTACAGCGACTGCTCGCCCGACCTCTTGATGGTGAATCACAGTGCGACGAGCCTGCAGCTCACCGCGTGGGGCACGACCGTGCGCGGCTATCTCACGTCTCACTGATCTCGACAGGGCGGCATCAGTGGCAGACGCCGTCCGTGCACTGCAGTACGCCGCCGAGACAGCCGACCGACGGGCAGCACGGCTGACCCTGCGCCTCTCCACACGCGAAGCACACGAAGTCGAGACCGTCCGGCACCGAGCACGACCCGGGCGTGCAGTCTTCGAGATGACAGAGGCCGCCGAGCGTGCCGGGCTCGGCGCTCGTGTCGAAGCAGACGCCGTACCGCGGCATTCCCTCGCGACACCCCGTGGTGCAGGGCCGTTCGCCCAGAGCTCCGCATGCCGCGCAGCGCGCCCCGACGCGCTCGGTGCCGGCCGCGCAGCTCACGCCGCTCCCGCAGAGGCCGCCGGGCGCGCCAGGCCCCGGCTCGACGTGCACTCCCGCGTCCACAGCATCGGCGTCGGAGCCCGACGCGCTCGCGCCGCACGATGCGAGCAAGCACGCGAGCGGGATGGAGAGCCGCGCGGCGAGACGGATCACGAGCGATCGGGCGCGGAGGAAGTCCATCGCCGACAGCATATCGCGCGTCGTCAGTCGGCCTCTTCGAGCGGCGGCAGGGGCGCTCCGTAGAGCGTCGCCCACGCGTGCTGCGCGGCCTCCGCGATCGCGGGTCCCGTGTGGCCGCGGATCGACTGGTACACGCGCGCGATCTGCGCACGCACGATGCGTCGGTCGACGACGAAGTCCCCGTGGGAGATGCCGAGCTCGTGCGCGAGTGACTCGAAGATGACGAGCGCAGCCCAGCACTCGGGACGGTTCCAGTCGTGGCGGCTCATCGGGAAGCCGATGATGTGCACGAGGTTCGTCATCACGCGATCGGGCTCGCGCGCGACCTGCGAGAGATACGCGGAGAGCTCCGCGTTCGCGCGCTCGGCGAGCCGGTTGACGCGATCTTCGGACTCGGTGCGTCCCGTGTACGCCGCGAGCGCATCGGGCACGTGCAGCGCGATCCGATCGTCTTCGTAGTCGATGCGGTGCTGCGCTTCGTGGCGCGCGATCGACGCGAGGTGCGCCGACTCGAGCGCGTCGTAGGTCTCGATGCTCGCGGGCGCATCGAGCGCGTGTTGTGCGGCGCGCACTTCGCCGAGCAGCGCTGGGCCTGCGATGCGCGCGTAGCCGGCGAGCGCGTTCGTGTCGTACGCGAGCGTGCCCGGATGCCGGAGCTCGATGCCGGACGAGAGCAGCGTGTGGCTCATCGCATCGATCGCGATCCGCCTTCGTACGACGGCGGCCGCGAGATCGATCAGCGCACGCTGCGTCACGACTTCCTGTGCTTCGCGCGAGAGGTCCTCGTGCACCCACGTCTCGAAGTCGTCGACCCACGCCACGTCCGGTTCGTCCTCGTAGCCGCGCACGATCACGCTGTCGTCGACGGAGTGGATCGACGGCAGCACGGAGCCGACGAGGAAGTCCTCCACGCGCGCCACCAGCACGAGCGCGTAGCGGACCTCGGGGCGCGTGTACCCGAGGAGCGATTGCTCGAAGCTCAGCGTGTCGATGCGATCGAGATCGAGCGCCGTGATCGTGCGCTCGCCGCTGACGAAGCGCCGGCGACGCTCGATCGCGTAGCTCGAGGCGAGGACGCGGTAGCGCGCGCCCCGACCGAGCAAGAGCGCATCGACGTAGTAGTCGACGTGCGCGTCTGCCAGCGCCGCATCGAGGAGCGTCAGATCGTTGGTGAGCGCGAGATCATCGACCGCGGCGCCGCCGTTCGAGAACGTCTCGGCATCGCGGAGGAAGGTCTCGAACGCGTGATGCAGAGCCGGGAGCGACGCGTCGACGGCGGCGAGCAAGGCCGCGTGCGTACTGGCGACGTCACGCGGCGCGGCGTGCGGACGACCGGCGACGTCCGCGTCGAGCGCGACGACCCAGTTCGGCAGGCTCGTGGCGAAGATCTCGCGCACCGGATCGGGCGGCGTCTCTTCGACCGGCTCTTCCACGACCGCAACGGGCCCGCCCGCCGCGCGCTCGGCATCTCTCGCGCGCACGGCGTGCTGGATCCAGAGACCGAGAAAGGGCGCGGGCACCGCGAGCAAGATCCCGATCACGGCGAACGCGGCGGCGACGTACGCGCGCACGCCGAGACGCGCGCGATGCTCGGGGTTGCGCTGCAGCAGACCGAGCGTGCTCAGCCCCGCGACGACCGCCGCGATCGACGGAACGAAGAGCGGATCGAAGAAGAGCGCGAGCGCCACGAAGGCGAGCGCGCTCCCGCTCGTCGCGAAGATCGCACGCGCCGCACGCGCATCGCCCTGCGCGAGCTCCGCCTTCTGATGACACGCAGCGCAGATGGGCTCGCCCGAGTCCGAGAGCAGCGTGTCGCCCTCGACTCCCTTGCCACACGTCGCGCAGTGCTGGGTCACCGAGCCTCCCTTGGCGTGCGAGGGTCTCACGAATCAGTGCTGTGAAGCCGCTTGCACAGCGCTCAACGAAGGCGTGCATCGCGCCCCACGCGACACTACGGTGGCGGCGGCAAAACACCGAAGCCGAGGAACGTTGCCCGAGAAGTCTCCGAACACGCTCACCGCCTCGCGCGCCGCCTTCGTCGATCAGCGTCTCGTCACGTCGCTCATGCGCGCGTTCGGCCAGCACGCCGGCAGCGATCGCGCGATCGACGCCGCCGACCTCCAGCGCGCGCTCGGCCTCAAGAGCGAGTACCTCGCGCGACGTTTGCTCGCGCGCTTCGATCGCGACGGCGACGGCGTGGTGCAGCGCGACGATTTCCTCGACGGCGTGCAGCGACTCGTGCTCGGCAGCGACCGCGACAAGCTGAAGTTCGCGTTCAAGCTCCACGATCACGACGACGACGGGAGCATCGACGAGAACGAGCTCCTTCGGATGATCAGCCTCAGCCTCGCGGAGTCGGACATCGTCTCGAAGGCGGGCGGGTCGGCGGAAGAGCTCGCCCGACGCCTGCTGCGCGAGGCCGACACCAACCGCGACGGCCGCATCTCGTTCGACGAGTTCATGACGGTGGTGACGAAGCACCCGCGCATCCTCGAGAAGATGACGCGCAGCGAGGCGCTCTGGATCGTGCCGAGCGAGGATCTGCTCGGGCGTCTCGAGGCGAAGCCGACGTACACGTTCTCGGAGCGCGCCGAGCGCTGGCTCGAGAATCACTGGCGCGCGCTGCTCGTCGTCACGTCGTGGGGGCTGGCGAACCTGATCCTGCTCGGCGTCGTCTACTTCGGCGAGCCCGGTGATGCCCTGATCCGCCTCGGCAACGCGACCGGCCATGCGCTGAGCATGAACGCCGCCGTCGTGCTGCTGCCGGTGATGCGACGGTGGATGACGTGGCTGCGCGCGACGCCGATCGGGAACGTGATCCCGGTCGATGACGCGATCGATTTCCACCGGCTCGTCGGTCACACGATGTTCGGTCTCGCGATCGTCCACGCGGGCGCGTTCGTGCTGGGACGCACGCTCGGCCACGGCGCGAGCTCGCTCGTCACGCTCTTCACGAGCACGTCGCGCGGCATCACCGGCGGGATCCTGCTCGTCACGTTCGTGCTGATGTGGAGCTTCGCGCTCGAGCGCATCCGTCGCTCGCAGCGCTTCGAGGCGTTCTACTTCACGCACCTTCTCTACGTCGTTTGGTTGATCGGGGCGGCGAGCCACGAGCCGGCGTTCTTGCTCTGGACGGCCGTGCCGATGCTCGCGCTCGCGATCGAGCAGATCGTGCGGATGCGACGCCGCGGCTACGCGACGCTCGCGTTCGAGACGCGCGCGCTGCGCTCGGGCGTGACCGAGCTCGACGTGGAGAAGCCGACCGGCTTCTCGTTCTCTCCCGGCGACTACGCGTTCCTTCGGATTCCCGACGTCTCGCGCCACGAGTGGCATCCGTTCACGATCAGCAGCCCGCCCGAGGGCGACGCGCTCACGTTCCACGTGCGCTCGCTCGGCAACTGGAGCGGCGCGCTGCGCAGCTACGTCGAGAAGCGCGAGCGTGAGGGCCTCGCGAGCGCGATGAAGCTCTACGTGGACGGCCCTTACGGCTCGCCGACCGCGCACCTCTTTTCTTCGCGCTTCGCCGTGCTGATCGGCGCGGGCATCGGCGTGACACCGTTCGCGAGCGTCGTCAGCAGCATGATCCGGCGCGCGGCGAGCGCAGCGCCGACGAAGCTCGTGAAGGGTCACTTCTTCTGGGTGAACCGCGATCAGTACTCGTTCGAGTGGTTCACCGATCTGCTCGAAGACGCCGAAGCGCGCGACACGGCCCGGCTCTTCGATCTGCATCTCTACATGACGCAGGGTCGATCGGGCGCGACGAGCACGGCGCTGGAGGCTGCGCGTGAAGTGGCGCACGCCGCGGGGGCGATCGACGTCGTGACCGGCCTGCGCGCCTACACGCACATGGGGCAGCCGGACTGGAAGCACCAGCTCGATGCGATCCGCAAGCTGCACGCCCCCGAGAAAGTCGACGTGTTCTTCTGTGGGCCGCCCGGGCTCGGCGCGAAGATCCGCAAAGTGTGTCGCGAGCTCGACATGCCTTTCCACGAGGAGCGCTTCTGATGATGCGACGCATCCGCGCGATCGCCGCGCTGCTCGTCGTCGGCTGCAGCGCTCCGGATCCCGCGCCGCCGTCCGCGCAGGAGTGCGTGAGCTGTCACGTCGAGGACTATCGACGCGCCGATCCGCCGCATCCCGGCGTGCGGCCCGACACGTGCGGCGTCTGTCACACGCAGGGCCACTGGCATCCGGACGTGCTCCGGCACGAGTGGCCGCTCACCGGCGCGCACCTCACGACGGGCTGCTTCGACTGCCACGACGGCACGCCGCCCGTGTTCGACGGAACGCCGAACGAGTGCGTCGGTTGCCACGCGGACGACGAAGCGACGCGCACGTTCCCCGCACATCACACCTTCGGGACCGAGTGCGCGTCGTGTCACACGACGACGGCGTTCCAGCCGGCGACGCGTCATCCCGAGCCCCCCGATGCTGGGCCGCCCGACACGGGGCACGTCCACGCGCATCACCACGAGCCCACCGCCGAGCCTCCGACGACGACGACGCACCACACCCCGCCGCCGACCACGACGACCCATCACACGCCGCCGACGACGACCACGACGCATCACACGCCGCCGCCGACGACGACTACGCCCGACCCCACGCCGCCGCCCGACACGACGACGCGCGCATCGCGACGCTACTGATTCCCCCGAGACCCGGCCCGGTCGCGTCGCGCGCGCGATGGGTGTACACTTGTGCGTATGGCCAAGGTGCAAGTGTATCTGCCGGACGCGCTGCAGAAAGAGGTCCGCAGTAAGCTACCGAAACTGAACGTGTCGGCCGTGCTGCAGAAAGCGCTCGAAGAGAAGCTCGCCGAGCAGAGACGTCTCGCGGCCATGGACAAGGCGATTCGCAGCTACGAGCGGGAGTTCGGCAGGATCACGGACGCACAGATGGACGCCGCGGTCGAACGCATGCGACGGACCGCACGCCATCCCAACGCTCCGCGCACCCGACCCAAGCGCCGCGCCGCGTGACGCGTTACGTGCTCGACGCCGGCGCGCTGATCGCCCTCGATCGCAACGACCGGTGGCTCTGGCAGCTGTACCGGTCCGCGCGCCGCGACGGTGTGCCGCTGGTCACGCACGGCGGCGTGATTGCACAGGTGGTGCGGAGCGCACGTCAGGCGCGGCTCGCGCAAGCGCTCGGCGCGGTCGACGTGGTGGCGATCGATCGTGAGCTGGGACGCATGACCGGATATCTGCTCGCGACATCACGCACGCGCGACGTCGTCGATGCGGCGCTCGTGTTGATCAGCGAGCCGGGTGACACGATCCTCACCAGCGACCCAGACGACCTCGAGGTCTTGGTCGCTGCGGCCGACAAGGTCGTGGCCATCGTCGAGGTCTGAGGTCACCAGCCTCGTCTAGCCGCGCGCGATCTTCTCGCGGTACCAGTGGATCGTCTTCTCGAGGCCGTCCTCGAGCTCGACGTGCGCGCGGAAGCCGAGGAGCTTCTCGGCCTTCTTCACGTCGGGCACGCGGAGCTCCACGTCCGGGAAGTCCCACTTCACGAACTCGATCTTGCTCGTGCTGCCGGGCACGAGACGCCGCACGAGCTGCGCGAGCTGGTAGATGGTGATCGTGCTGCGCGCGTTGCCGATGTTGAACGACTGGCCGACGGCCTCGTCCTTCTCGAGCGTGAGCAGGATGCTCTCGACGATGTCGTCGATGTAACACCACGCGCGGATCTGATCGCCCTCGTTGTGGATCGAGATCGGCTCGTTCTTGAGCGCGCGCGTGACGAACGCGTGGATGGCGCCCTCGCCCACCTGGCCGGGCCCGTAGATGTTGAACGGACGGATCGCGCACGTCGGCAGACCGAACTGCTTCCAGTAGTTGTGCGCGAGGTGCTCGGTCGCGAGCTTGCTGACCGCGTAGGTCCACCGCGCTTCGCCCACGGCGCCCAGGCTCGTGACGTCCGCTTCGCGCACGCGGAACGCGTAGCTGCCGAAGACCTCGCTCGTCGAGAAGTCGATGAAGCGCTTCACCGTCTTGGCCGCGAGCGCCGCGTCGAGCGCGTTCATCGTGCCGAGCAGCGACACCTTCATCGTCAGCACGGGGTTCTTGAGCACCGTGTCGACGCCGGCGATCGAGGCCATGTGCACCACGTAGTCGACGCCGACCGTGGCCTTCGTGAGCGCCGCCGCATCCTGCACGTCTCCGACCACGAGCTCGACGTTCGGGTGGTCCGCCAGCCCCGCGTCCTTGAGCGCGTTGCGCCGCAGGTTGTCGAAGATGCGAACGTGGTTCTTCTCGGCCAGCCGTCGCGTCAACGCGGTGCCGATGAAGCCGGCGCCGCCGGTGATCAAGAACTTCGCGCCTGCGATCATGCGGCGCGGGCTACCATGCTTTGGGGAAATAAGGTACGTCCAGTGGGCGTACACAGTCGGGTGACGAAAACCGACGAGGATCGAGCATGGCCATCTTCGACCGTTTCAATCGCGTGCTGAAGTCGAACCTCAACTCTCTCGTCGATCGCGCCGAGGATCCGGGGAAGCTGCTCGATCAGACGGTGATCGAGATGGAGACCGAGCTGAAGCGCTCGCGCCAGGATCTCGTGACGCAGCTCGGGACCGCCAAGCGCCTCGAGAAGAAGGTCGGCGAAGCGAACGAAGAAGTGACCGGCTGGGAGAACAAGGCGGTCCTGGCGCTGCGCGCAGGCGACGAAGATCTCGCGCGCGAAGCGCTGAAGATGAAGCAGAAGGCCAAGCAGAACGCCGAGAACGTGCGCCGTCAGGCGGATTCGGCCGGCGCGGCGGCGAGCCAGCTGCAGGGCACGCTCGAGACCATCGAGAAGAAGATCGAAGACCTCAAGGCGCGCAAGGGCACGCTCGCCGCGCAGGTGCGACGCGCGCGCGAAGGCGCAGCCGATGGCGGTCAGCGCTTCGGCGGCGGCACGCTCGACGAGCTCGAGCACCTCTCGGGGCGCATCGATCAGCTCGAGGCCGAGGTCGAGGCAGCCGACGTGCTCGATCCCGATCCGCATCGCGCTTCGGTGGAGCAGCGCTTCCGTGATCTCGAGAAGAAGTCCGGCGGCGCCGTCGTCGAGGACGAGCTCTCCGCGCTGAAGAAGCGGCTCGAAGGCAAGTGATCGAGCCCGAAAATCGGCTCGACTGCGTCGAGCACTCGGGTCGGTAGTGAGCGAGACCGGCGAGCGAATCGTCGTCTGGCAACGCGCGACGGCACAGGCGCGCGACGGTCATGGCGCGCTCGCGAGCTGGTCGAAGCAAGTGTCCGCGCGCTTCGCCGCGTCGGGTGGCGTCGTGCTCGCGCACCTCTCCGGCACGGTCGTCGCGAGCTATCCGCCGAGCGACGTCGGCGACGCAGTGGAGGTCGCGCTCGATCTGCTCGACGACAGCGACGAGGCGGGCGTCACGCTCTCGTTCGGCGTCGCGTTCGGCCTGCTCACCGAGGAGAGCGGCACGATCACGGGCCCGGCGATCGAGAGCGCCGAGTCGCTTGCGGTGCGCGCGCGACCGAGCGAGGTCTTGCTCGATCCGGCGGCCCGCGATCGAGCGCGTGGCCTCTTCCTCTTCGCACGCACGGTCGGCAGCGGCGCGCAGGCCAATCGCGCGGCGAGCATCGATCGCACGCATCCGCGTCGTGACACGTCGACCGCCGCGATGGCGCAGCTCGGTGCGATCCCGATCACACCCGCGACGCAGGCCCTCTTGCCCTCGCTCGTCGCGGCGCTCACGGGCGACCGGCCTGCGATCGTTCTCTTGCGGGGGCCCGTCGGCGCAGGCGCGGTCGAGCTCATCCAGAGCGCGCGCGCCGAGATCTCTCCCGCGGTCGTCGTCGAGCTCGGGGGCGCGACCAGTGGGATCGCGCCGCTCGCGAGCTTGCGTACCGCGCTCGTCCGCGATCCGGGCGCGCAGATGCTCGTGCTGCCGCTGGACGATCGCGAGCGCGCTCCGCTCGATGCCGTGATGCGCGGCGAGCTCGTCGCCCACGATCAGGTGCGCGCGACGCTCGCGAGCGCGATCGAGCGCGCCGGCGGCACCGTGTGGTTCTTGCTCTCGCCGCTCGCGCTCATGGACGCGGCGACGCTCGCGCTGGTCGCTTCGCTGAAGATCGAGCTCGGCTCGGTCGCATGCATCGCGCGCTCCGGCGTCGACTCGCCGTTGCCGCCGGAGCTCGAGGCGATCTCCGATCGTGTGGAGCTCACGCTGCCGCCACTGCGCACGTCGGATGCGCGCGTCGTCGCGCAGGCGGTGCTCGGCGAAGCGACACCGGTCGACGTCGCGCGTCGTGTGGCCGTGCTCGGTGGAGACACGCCCGCGTCGGTGCTCGAGGCCGCGCGTGCGCTCATCGGTGCAGGCGACCTCGTCATCGACACCGAGAGCGACGATCGACGCTATCTCTGGCGCAACGCACCGCGTCCCGGCGTGAAGGCGATCGCGCTCGATGCCCTCCTCGCCGAGCGTCTCGATCAGCTCGACGACGAGAGCCGGCGCATGCTCGAGCTCGTCACGTGGATGCCGGAGTGGGCGCCGCGCACGATGCTCGATGCGCTCGCCGTGGCCGACGGCCTGCGAGCTCGCGCCGTTCCGCGCAGTCTCGATCGTCTCGTGCGCGAAGGCTGGCTCACCGCCGGCGAGATGCCGCAGCCCGCGTCGAGCTTCTTGCGCCGCTTCGTGGGCGCCGCATCACCACCCGCGCGCATCGCGGAGGTGCATCGCTTCGTGGCCGCGCAGATCCCAGCGACCGAGCGAGCCGCCGAAGATGCCGAGCGCGCGCTGCATCTCGTGCTCGGCGGGCGCGAGATCGACGGCATCCCCGATCTGATGCGCGCGGCCGAGCTGCTCGTCGCGAACGGATACGGCGGCGCCGCGTGGCAGCTGGCGATCGTGGTCCTCGGCACCGAAGGCGCCGCGGCGTTCGCCGAGCGCGCGCAGAAGATCGTCGAGGCGTTCCCGAGGCGCCACGTCGCGGCGACCGAGATCGGAACGGACGCGCCTTCGGTCGAGATGCCGCTTCCGGATGAAGTGGCGAAGATCGACGTGACGCTGCGCCGCGAGCCGGAGCCGAGCACCGAGCTGCAGGTGCTCGACGCGGTCGCCGACGTACCCGAAGAGAGCGAGAGCGTCGAGATCGAGCTGCACACGGAGCTGCGCGACGCGATCCGGCGGCGCGACTTCGCGGCGCTCGACGGTCTGGCCGAGCGTGCCATCGCGATGGGCAGCGACATCAAGGCGGTGGCGCGCATTCGTGCGCTGGCAGCTGCGTTGCGCGGAGATCTGACCGGCGCGCAGCAGCGGCTCGATCGCATCGAGGCCGCTCCCAACGATCGACGGGCGCTCTTGGCAGAGGCGATGGTCGCGCTGCGCGGCGGTCGTCGTCAGCCCGCGACGCGTCTGGCGCTACGTGCGCTGGCCGATGCGCGACGTGCGCGCGACGAGCGAGGCGAGGCCGTCGCGCTCTTCACGCTCGCCGCCTGCTTCCGGGCCGCAGGGCGCCCGAACGACGCCGCACTGCTCGAAGCGCGCGTCGACGCCTGAGGTGCTAACGCTCCCGGGAATGGATTACGTCTTTCTCGGGGGCACGGGCGTCAAGGTCTCGCGGCTCGCGCTCGGCACGATGACCTTCGGCGGTGACGCCGACGTGGACGCATCGCGCGCCATCTATCGTCGCGCGCGCGAAGCGGGCATCAACCACGTCGACACCGCCGACGTCTACAACAAGGGCCGCACCGAGGAGATCGTGGGCGAGCTGATCGCAAGCGAGCGGGATCAGATCGTGCTCGCGACGAAGGCGTACTTCGCGTCCGGCGCCGGCCCGAACGATCGCGGCTCGAGCCGCTATCACCTCGTGCGCAGTCTCGAGGCGAGCCTGAAGCGGCTGAAGACCGATCGCGTCGACATGCTCTATCTGCATCGCTTCGACGAGCGGACGGATCTCGAAGAGTCGCTGCGCGCGCTCGATCACCTCGTCGCGCGCGGCCTCGTGCTCTATCCGGCGGTGAGCAACTTCGCGGCGTGGCAGGTGACGAAGGCGCTCGGCCTCTCGGCGCTGCACGGCCTCGCGCGCTTCGTCGCGCTGCAGCCGATGTACAACCTCGCCAAGCGCACCGCCGAGATCGAGCTCTTGCCGATGGCGAAGAACGAGCGCCTCGCCGTGTTCCCGTACTCGCCGCTCGGCGGTGGTCTGTTCAGCGGCAAGTACAAGGCGAGCGAGCAGGTCGCGGGCTCACGCATCGCGAGCTGGCCGATCTACAAGCATCGCTACGGCAACAAGCTGGAGCTCGCCGAGCGTTTCGCGAAGCTCGCGGCCGAAGCAGGCGTGCATCCGGCGACGCTCGCGGTCGCGTGGGTGATGAGCCATCCGGCGATCACCGCGCCCATCCTCGGCGCACGCAGCGTGGCGCAGCTCGAGCCCTCGCTCGCCGCCACGACCTACGTGCTCGACGCCGATCTGCGCGCGCGCATCGGCGCCCTCGTCGAAGATCCTCCGCCCGCAACCGATCGCGACGAAGAAGGCGTGATCGACACGCTGGGCACGCGATGAGCGGCGCCAAGACCGAGAGCGCGCGCGAGGCGATGCTGCGGATCGCCGCGGAATGCGGTCTCGAGCAGACCTTCTCCGAAGACGTGATGCGCGACGTGCGCGAGCGCGCCGCGAAGGTGCTGCTCGACGACCCGTCGTTGCCGAGCCTCGAGCACGTGCCCTTCGTCACGATCGACGGACCGACGTCGAAGGATCTCGACCAGGCACTGCACGTCGCCAAGGGCGAGCGCGGCCGCGCGTACACCGTTCGCTACGCCCTCGCCGCGGCCGCCGACTTCGTGCAGCCGGGCACGCCGCTCTTCGACGAAGCGCTCGAGCGCGGCGCGAGCTTCTATTTCCCCGGTTTCTCGGTGCCGATGCTCCCGCGCGAGCTCTCGGAGGGGATCATCTCGCTCAACCCGAACGTCGTGCGCCATGCGCTGGTGTTCGTGATCGATCTCGACGCGCAGGGCGCGATCGTCGAGACCCGCGTCGAGCGCGCACGCGTACGCAGCCGCCGGCAGCTCGCGTGGGGCGACGTGCAGAAGCTCTACGACGGCGCGCCGAGCGATCTGCGTGGCAGCGAGCTCGAGCCGTCGCTCCTCTTATTGCGCGAGGTCGGCAAGCTGCGCGTGGCCGACGCCGCGGCGCGCAACGTGGTCCGCTATCACCGGCGCGAGGTCGGCGTGTCGATCGACGACGACGGCCTGGGCGTCACCGTGATCGAGACCGTCCGCGACGAGGTCGAGCTCTACAACGAGCAGATCTCGCTCCTCGTGAACTCCGAGGGCGGACGCCTCCTGCGCGAGCATCCCTCGCCTGCGATCCAGCCGATCTATCGCATCCATCCGGGCCCCGACGCGGAGCGCCTCGCGGTGCTGCGCAAGATGATCGACGCCGTCGTCGTCGCGCACGGCCTGCCCGACGTGCCCTTCCGATTCCACGAGAACGAGGCGCTCGCGAGCTACGTCGCCGCGCTGCCGCAGGAAGGTCCGCACGCCCGCGTCGCACGAGCGCTCGAGCGGCAGAGCCTGCTCGTGAGCCTGCGCTCGTCGTACACGAGCGAGCCGGGCGTGCACTTCGGCGTGGGCGCCGAGCCCTACGCGCGCTTCTCGGCGCCGATGCGCGAGGTCGTCGGCGTCTTTCTCCATCGACAGATGCAGCAGGCGCTCGCGGGCGACACCGCGATCGACGAAGGCGACGTCGTGCTTCGCGAGCGGGTGATCGAGTCGGCCAACCGCGCGCGCGACGTGCAGCGCCGCGTGAGCGATCTCGTGGAGCGCCTCGCGCTCGATCGCCTCTTCGAGCGCGAGCTGACGGTGCCGATCGAGAAGCGACGTCGCTTCGTCGGCACGATCATGGGCGTGAGCGGCGCGAAGATCTTCGTGCACCTCGACGATCCCGGCGTCGACGCGAAGATCTACTCGTTCGACATCGGCAAGTCGCTCGGCGGCGCGTGGCTGGAGCTCGACGCGAGCGGCGCGCTGCTGCGCGTGCAGAAGGGCGGAAAGCTCGCGCCGGGAACCGTCGTCGCGCGCGTGGGCGACGAGGTCCGCGTGTACGTGTCGGGCCGTGACCCGAACCGCGACCGCTGGATCCTGCTGATCGAGCGCTGATCCATCGGCTCACCCGCTCCGGCCCCTCCCGTCCGCGGGTTTCACCCGCTTCCGTCCGGGTCCTCCGGAGTGAGCACTCTTGTCGGCAAATGCGAGCAGGCAGCGGCCTCGGACGCGCGTACGCTCGATCCCGTGAGCACCACCGACACGATCACGCGCAGCTCCGGTTCCCGCGGCCCGCATCGACGCTCGCGCTTCGGCGTGCGCTCCGTCGCGGGCTTCGTCGGCAGGCCGCTCTCGTTCCTGCAGCGTCTGGCGGAAGAGCACGGCGACGTCGTCGAGCTGACGATGCTCGGTCGACCCTGGACGCTGCTCTTCCATCCCGACGACATCGAGGATCTCCTCGTCGGGCACGCGGCCGATCTCGCGCGCGACGACTACTCGAACGTGCTCAAGCGCGTGCTCGGCGAAGGCCTGCTCACCTCCGACGGAGAGCTCTGGAAGAAGCAGCGACGCCTCGCGTCGGCCGCCTTCACGCCCAAGCGCATCCGCGAGTACGCCGAGGCGATGTCGCGCGTGACGGATCAGGGCCTCGCGCGGTGGAAGGACGGCGAGCGCGTCCAGCTGCACGAAGAGATGTCGCACCTCACGCTGGAGGTCGTCGCCGACGTGCTCTTCGGCGCGAGCGTGAGCAAGGCCGACGTCGACACCGTGCGTGAGTCGATGGAGGTGTTCAACGTGCTCTTCGCGCAGAGCGCGGAGACGGTCCTGCGCATTCCGACGTGGGTGCCGACGCCGCTCAACCGTGCGGCGCAGCGCGCCGTCGAACGCCTCGATGGGCTCATCGCGCGCATCGTCGAGACGCGGCGCCGCTCGGGCGAGCGCCGCAACGACGTGCTCGACGCGTTGCTCACGGCGACCGACGAAGACGGCACGAAGATGAACGACAAGCAGCTGCGCGACGAGGTCGTGACGCTCTTTCTCGCGGGCCACGAGACGACGGCGCTCGCGCTCACGCACGCGCTCTACTTCGTCGGCAAACATCCCGAGGTCGCGCGGCGTCTGCGCGCGGAGCTGACGGAGGTGCTCGGCGGCCGCCTGCCGACGCAGGCCGACGTCACCAAGCTCGCGTACACGGATCGGATCATCAAGGAGTCGATGCGCCTGACGCCGCCCGCGTGGGTCACCGGTCGCGAGATCAGCAAGGAGATCTCGATCGGCGGAAAGCGCATGGCAAAAGGTACGCAGGTGATGGTCAGCCAGTGGGTCGTGCATCGCGATCCGCGCTGGTGGCCGAATCCCGAGGCGTTCGATCCGGACAGATTCGAGCCCGAGAAGGTGAAGGCGCGCCCGCGCTTCTCGTACTTCCCGTTCGGTGGCGGCCCGCGCGTGTGCATCGGCAACCACTTCGCGATGATGGAGGCGATCTTGATGCTCGCGATCATCGCGCAGCGCTTCGACGTCGAGCTCTTGCCCTTCGAGCAGCTCGCGTTCTCGCCCTCGGTCACGCTGCGCCCGGCCGGTCGCGGGCTGCGCGCGGTGCTCAAGAAGCGCGCGGACGTCGCGCACGCTCCGTCGGCATCGCCCTCGGTCTCGGCGTGACGTACGCGGCCGATCTCGCGGCGGTGCGCGCAGCGGCCGCTCGCATCGCCGGTCACGCGATCCGCACGCCGGTACACACCTCTCGCACGATGAACGAGCGATCGGAGCGCGAGCTCTTCTTCAAGTGCGAGAGCTTCCAGCGCATCGGCGCGTTCAAGTTCCGCGGCGCGATGAACGCGGTCGCCAAGCTCGACGACGCCACGGCGGCGCGCGGCGTGGTCACGCACTCGAGCGGCAACCATGCACAGGCGCTCGCGCTGGCCGCACGCATCCGCGGCATCGAAGCGCACATCGTGATGCCGACGAACGCGCCCGAGGTGAAGCGGCAGGCGGTCATCGGGTACGGCGGTCGCGTCGTTCCGTGCGAGCCGAACCTCGCGTCGCGCGAATCGACGGCAGCGCGCGTGGTCGCCGAGACGGGCGGCACGCTGATTCCGCCGTACGATCATCCCGACGTGATCGCGGGGCAGGGAACGATGGCGCTCGAGCTCTTCGCCGATCATCCGGATCTCGACGCGGTGATCGTGCCCGTCGGTGGCGGCGGGATGATCTCCGGCGTCGCGCTCGCCTATCGCGAGCTGAGTCCGCGCGTGCGCGTGGTCGGGGCCGAGCCGATCGGCGCCGACGACGCCAAGCGCAGCAAGGAGAGCGGCGCGTTCGTCCCGCAGACGGACCCGCACACGATCGCCGACGGATTGCGCACGAGCCTCGGCTCGCTCACGTGGCCCGTCGTTCGCGACGTCGTCGATCGCATCGAGACGGTGAGCGAATCGGCGATCACGGCGGCGATGCGCCTCGTGTTCGAGCGCATGAAGCTCGTCATCGAGCCGAGCGCCGCCGTCGGCGTCGCGGTGGCGCTCGATCGTCGTCTGCGCGACGACGAGAAGAAGGTGGGCGTCGTTCTGTGCGGCGGCAACGTGGATCTCGACGCGCTCCCGTGGCTCGCGCGCTGATCGTCGCCGCGACGCTCCTCGTGAGCGTCGTCGCTCGCGCGCAGCCGCGCGCGCTTCCCGCCGGGACGTTCGACGGACGAGACTTTCCTTCGCACTGGGCGCGCGCGCCGTTGCTCGACGAGGCGCGCGCCGCGGCGCGTGTCGACGTCGCGTGGCGGGACTTCGGCGTGCACGGGCGCGGCGCGACCGTCTGCGTGATCGACACCGGCGTGGACCTCACGCATCGCGACTTCCGCGACGCGGCCGATCACTCGCGCGTCGACTGGCTGCTCGATCTCGATCGCGCGCCGCGCGGCAGCGAGCCCGAGCTCGAAGCGCGCTTCGGCGGCGCCGTCTTTCGTGGCGACGAGCTCGACGCGATGATCGCCGCGAGCGATCCGATGCTCCCGACCGACTGGCACGGTCACGGGACGACCGTCGCGAGCGCGGCTGCCGGCGACGACGCACCGCCGGGGATCGACACGCCCGGCTTGCTCGCAGGGGTCGCGCCCTCGGCGAGGCTCGTCGTCGTGCGCGCGTTGCGCCGAGGCACGCCGGGCTTCCGCGACGACGACATCGTTCGTGGCGCGACGTTCTGCGCGGCGGTGGCCGATCCATCGCACGCGGTGGCGTTGCTCTCGCTCGGAGGTCACGACGGAGCCCACGATGGAACGAGCGCCGTCGAGGTCGCGCTGGCCGAGCTGGTCCAGCGCGGGCTCACGATCGTGGTCGCGGCCGGCAACGACGGTGGTCGCGCCATGCACGCCGCGACGCGCGTCGCCGAAGGTGCGGCCTCGCATCTCTCGCTCCAGATTCCGTCGCCGGAAGGCACGACCGACGCGAGCGTGGTCGTGACCGTTCGCGGCGCGCGCGACGTGACGTTCTTCGCGCCCGACGGCTCGCGCGCGAACGTCGATCAAACGGTGGCGACGTCGTTCGGAACGCTGAGCGCGACGCCACGGGACGACGTGATCGACGTGATGGTCGTCGGAGACGCAGCCCATCCTCTTCGCGGCGGCATCTTCACGATCGCGGCGCGCGGGCCCGCGCACGTCGATGCGTGGATCGTCTCGGTCGACCTCGGCACGGCGCCCTTCTCCGCGACGTTCACCGGAGCCGGCGCCGTGATCGGCGAGGAGGTCACCATGCCCGCGACGTGCGAGAGCGTGATCGCCGTCGGCTCGAGCGTCTCGCGACCGGCGCTCGTCACGACCGACGGCAGCCCGACGCTCACGCTCGATGCGGACGCCGAGGGTCGCGCGCTCTTCTCGTCGCGCGGGCCGTCGGCGAGCGGCGCGCTCCGGCCCGACGTGCTCGCGCCCGGCGGATGGATCGTCGCGGCGCGCTCACACGACGTAGATCCCGCCGATCCGGAGGCGCTCGTGCACGGCCGCATCTCGGACTGGTCGCGCCTCTCTCAGCCCGACGATCGGATCGCGATCGCGGGCACGTCGCTCTCGGCGGCGATCGTCGCGGGTGCGATGGCGCTCGCCGCCGAGCTCGCGCCGCTCGATCCGATCCGCGATCGCGAGGCGCTCGCGTCGTCCGCGATGCGTGCCGATGGCGCGGCGTTCACGCGCGCACGCGGATTCGGCGCGATCGACGTCGACGCGTTCCTCGCCGCGCGCACGGCCTCCTCCGAGGTCGCGACGAGCGGCGTTCTCTCCGCGAGCCGGCCTTTCTCGACGCCGGGCGCGAGCGATCTCGCGCTGGCACTGGTGACGACGACGCCGAGCGATGGCTGGATCGACTTCCTGCGCGGTGGAGAACTCGTCGCCTCGGCGCCGCTGCGCGCCGGCGTCGCGCGCGCACCGGTCGCGATCGGAGCCGCGACTTCCGGATCGATCGTGAGCTGGTCGGCGCGGCTCGATGGTCACGACATCGCTACGGGAACGACTCCGATCGTCGGAAACGACGATGGATCTCTCGCCATCGCGAGCGGTGGGGCATCCTGCGCCGTGGGCGGCCGCTCGCGCGTCGTTCCGCTCGCGCTGCTCACGATGCTCGGGTGCTGGGCACGACGGCGGGGCTCGCGTACCCTTCGTCCATGAGGAATCGGGCCGTTCTTCTCGGGGTGACGTGTATCTTGGGCATCGCAGGGTGCCCGACACAGCCGCCTGCGCCGAGCTTCGACACGGGATCGGACGACGCGACGGCGGGCAGCGATGCGCACGTCGACGACGGTGGCATGGACGCTGGTCGCGACGGCGCGACGCCGACGCCCGACTCGGGAATGGATGGCGGCAACGATGCAGGATCGGACGCGTATGTCTCTCCGATCGACGCGAACGTCGATGCCTATCACCCGCCGATCACGACGAGCGACCCCGCACCGCCCGCGGACATCGTACGAACCGGCACGAGCGGGCTCTTGCTGCGCGGCACCGTGCTCGCGCCCACCGGTGTCTTGAGCCCGGGTGAGGTGCTCGTGACGGGCAACACCATCCGCTGCGTCGCCGCCGACTGCAGCGCGACCGCCGGCGCGAGCACGGCCACGATCATCGACACGCACGCGACGATCTCGCCGGGCCTCATCGATGCGCACAACCACCTGACGTACGACTTCATCCCGCCGTGGGTGCCCTCGCCGCCGCAGCTCTTCCACAATCGCTACGAGTGGCGCGGCAACGCGCAGTACAGCGCCTGGGTGAATCCCGAGGGCGACTCGAACCACGACGGTACGCAGGACACGGGCGCGCAGTGCCCCGGCGCCAAGTGGGGTGAGCTGCGCTCGATCGTCCACGGAACGACGACCGTGCAGGGCCAAGCCCCGGCCTCCGCGTGTCTCGATCGCCTCGCGCGCAATGCCGAAGGCGCGAACGGTCTCGGCGTCGACGTCGCGCGGACCACGATCTCCGGTGCGTGCGAGTCGGGCTTCCCGACGCGTCCGTCGCTGATCGGCAGCTTCACCGCCGCGAGCAACCCGACGACGCGCTTCTACGTGCACATGGGCGAGGGCTACGCCAACGCGGGCTCCGCGACGCGCACCGATCCGCTGCGCGAGTTCGGCTGCTACGACGGAACGGACGCGACCTACTACAACGGCGCCCCGTGCACCGGCCACGCGGACATGGCGAGCTGCGTCGCCGACACCGCCAACGAGTGCGCCTGGAGCGGAACGAGCTGCGCCACGACGGGCATGTCGCTGCTCGAGAACGCTCTGCACATGCCTTACGGCACCGGGGTGTTCATCCACGCGATGCCGCTCACGGGCGCGCAGCTCGATCGCACGCTCGATCGCCACGCTCACATCGTGTGGTCGCCCTCCAGCAACATGGTTCTCTACGGCCAGACGGCGGACATCGCGGGCATCCTGTCGCGCGGGATCCCCGTCGGCCTCGGGCCCGACTGGAGCGTGTCGGGCGCGCGGGAGATGTTGTCGGAGATGCGCTTCGCGCAGCAGTACGGCGTCACGCACGGCGTCGACGCTCTCACGGCGCAGCAGCTCTGGCGCATGGCGACCGTACAAGGCGCCGACGTGGTCGGTCTGTCGCCCATCGGTACGCTCGCCGTCGGCCAGCGCGCCGACATCTCGGTGTTCGGTCGCACGAGCACCGATCCGTACCAAGCCGTGATCGACAGTCGCGCGCGCGACGTGCGCCTCGTGCTCATCGACGGCGTCGGCTACTACGGCGATGCCGCGCTGCAGGCGACGACCGCGGTGAACACGTTCTGCGAGTCGTTCGACGCGTGCGGGACGTCCAAGTACTTGTGCGCGGCGAACACGCCCGGCTCGACGGGATCCACGAGCCGCTCGGCCGAGACGGTCGCCGACGTCCACGCGCAGCTCGTGACGATCATGGCCTCGTACTCGCGCACCGACGTGCTCGAGCTCGTCGACTGCACGCTCTGATACGCGTCGCAACGGCGCGCGACGTTACGACAGCACCGAGGGCGAGGAGCCCGAAGCGGACTCGAGCCCACTCGCTCGCGAGGCGAGCGATAGCCAGCCGGAGCCGGGGTGAGGAGTGTCCGGCTCCGTCGGCGCGACGAGGGCCGCGCCCAACGGCCGCGCTCGAGGCGACGACAGCACCGGCGACAAGAGGCAAGAAGCGTGGTCGAGGCCAGTCGCTCGCGAGGTGAGCGGTAGCGAGCCGGAGCGGAGCCGGGGTGAGGAGCGTCCGGCTCTGCCGGCGCGACGAGGGCCGCGCCCAGCGGCCCTAGAGACAGTTGCCGCGCTGCGTCGTCGCGCGTAGCCTCGAAGAACGAATGGACGAGGACGTCGCACTCGCGCGACTCGAGGGTCGGCTCGGTCACGTCTTCCGGCGGCGTGACGCGTTGCGTACGGCGCTGACTCATCGCAGCTGGGCCCACGAGCACGCTGCGCGCGAAGGCCAGGGCGAAGGACCGCACTCCTACAACGAGCGCTTGGAATTCCTCGGCGACTCGATGCTCGGATCGGCCGCGGCGTCGCTGCTCTTCGACCGATTTCCGGACGCGCGCGAAGGCGAGCTGACGCGTCGACGCGCCGACCTCGTGTGTGAGCGCTCGCTCGCGCGCATCGCGACCGCGCTCGAGATCGGCCCCTTGCTGCGGCTCGGTCGCGGCGAGGATCGGACCGGCGGTCGAGAGAAGCCGCGCCTGCTCGCGAGCGCGCTGGAAGCATGCATCGCGGCGATCGCGCTCGACGGCGGCATGACCGCAGCGCTGCGCGTCGCGCAAGAGCTGCTCGAGCCGGAGGTCGAGCACATGGCTCCAGGCGAGCTCGACTTCAAGTCGCGCCTGCAGGAGCGAGAGCAAGCCGCCGGACGTCCGTCGCCGCGCTACGAGCTCCGCGGCGCAGACGGGCCAGAGCACGCGCGCGTGTTCCACGTCATCGCGCTCGGCGAAGAAGGACGCATGCTGGGTGAGGGCGCGGGCCGATCGAAGGCCGAGGCGGAACAGGCCGCTGCGAGCTCGGCGCTCGTCGGGACGAGCGAGCCGACCGTCCGCGCCGGCAAGAGCGCGCCACCGCCGGGGACGATGCGATGAAGCAGACGCTCTTCTTCTGTGCCGCGATCGCTCTGTCCACGAGCGCCGGCTGCTCACTCTCGCGCAGCGTGCTGGGCGCTCCGGCCGACGGCGGCATCGATGCGGGCGAGCGAGACGCCTGGGTCGCGCGCGACGCTCCCGATGCGTACGTCGAGATCGACGCGTTCACGCTCGACGTCGGACCCGACGCGTCGATCGACGGCAGTCTCGATGCGGGCCTCGACGGCGGTCTCGACGCGAGCGTCGACGCAGCGACCGACACGGGCTGCATGTCCGGCGCGAGGATGTGCAACGGCAGCGACGTCTGGCAGTGCGATCCCGACGGCGTGTTCCGGTCGCACCAAGTCTGCACGCACGGATGCCTCGACATGCCCGCGACGCACTGTGAGCAGCTCCGCGCAACCCACGTGATGAACGAGGCGCTGCTGCCGCAAGGAAGCACGCCGCTCCACGTCTCGGCGGGCCAGACGGTGCAGATCGACTCGAGCTCGGGCGCGATCACGCTCATGCCGAGCACCGTGATCCGTCCGGCGGGCGCGTCGAGCCCGGGTGGCGCGATCGGTTTCGCGACGCAGACCGGCGTGGCCCCGAGCCCCGGCCTCGCGATCTTCACGTTCTCCACGATCACGATCGACGCCGGCGGGACGCTCGTCGGCATGGGTGGAAACGCGCTCGTCCTGCTCGCGAGCGGCGACGTGGTGATCGATGGAGTGATCGATGTCGGCGCCAATGGCACCGTCGGCGGGCCTGGCGGGTTCGCGGGTGGCGGACATCGCGCTGATGGAAGCGGCCCGTCGCACGGAAGCCGCGGCGGACTCAGCGGCCTGTTCGACGATTTCCAAGGTGGGGGAGGCGGTGGCGGCCACGCGGGCACCGGCGGCAAAGGTGGCGCGGACTCTCCGTTCTGTTGCGGCAGCGCCGATGGTGGCGACGGAGGCGCGGTGACGGGCGACGCGAGCGGCAGTCCGCTCATCGGTGGCTCCGGCGGCGGTGGCGGCACGAACGACTCGAGCGGCGGTGTCGGCGGCGGCGGCGGCGGTGCGATCCAGATCACGTCTCTCACCACGATCCAGGTGGGCTCGTCAGCGGTGATCCGCGCTCCGGGCGCGGGCGGTGGCCACGGCGATCAAGCGGGCGGAGGCGGCGGTGCAGGCGGCGCCGTGTTCCTCGAGGCGATCACGATCGACTTCCAGGGGATCATCGCAGTCAACGGCGGTGGTGGTGGTGGCGGCGGTGGCGGTGGCGCGCACGACGGAAGCCGAGGGACCGACATGGTCGCGCCGACGCCGGCTGGCGCTGGCAACGGCGGCGGGGGCGACGGCGGCGGCGGCGCCGGTGGCGCTTCGCTCTCCGGCGGCACCGGCGGCGAGGGCAACGGTGGCGGCGGTGGCGGTGGTGGCGGCGGGCGCATCACGTTCGTCACGATGGCCGGCGGATACGTTCCGGTCGGCATGGTGACGCCGCCGGGCGGCGTGTCGACAGCAGCGGCGACGATCCGCTGAGCTGCAGACGAGCACTCAGGACGCCAGCGCGGCCACGAGCTCTTCGCACGCGCCACGCAGCTCGGGCTCGCTCCACGTGTGTGCGGCGATCTCTGCAGGAGTGCCCGGCGAGCCGGGCCGACGCCATTGCGTCGGATCCGCTCCGCCAGAGATCCGCGGCGTCATCCACGTCGTCGCGCTGCGGATGTCGGCGAACACCTTCGTCGGTGTCGGTGGCCGCGCGACGAGCAGGATCGTCTGGATGAACGCGCGAACGGCGGTGCCGGCCAACCCGGGGATGAGCGTCACGTGCGCGATGCCGGTCTCGAAGATCTTCGGGTCGCGCGCCATCTCCTCCGCGGCTCGCCGTACGTCCTCGCCGAAACGTGGCGTGCCACGGACGATGACGTCGATGCACGCGCCCGCGCCCGGATGGTCCTTGCCGATCGTGTGCCCGAGCCGCTGCCACGCGCGGATCGCCGCGACCGAGGGGGCCTCACGCCAGCCGACGAAAGCGACGTTTCGCACACGGCCGAAGATCGCGGTCTCGTCCTCGTACACGCGCGCGAGCGCCGACATCACACGTCCACGTCGACGAACGAAGGCTCACGCTTCGTCATCGACGCGGTGACGGCCTCCATCTGGTTGGCCGATCCGAGCAGCGCCATCTGCAGCTCCGTCTCCAGCAGGAACGCGGTGCGCGCGTCGATCGGCGCCGTGTCGCGCATCAAGCGCTTGCCCGAACGGATCGCGTGCGGCGAGCGCTTCGCGATCTCGCGCGCCGTCGCCAGCGCGGCCGCGACGGGATCGTCTTCGCGTCGCGTCGCGAGCCCGATGCTCACGGCCTCGTCGGCTCCCACCGTGCGACCGCTCCACACGAGGTCGCGTGCGATGTCGGGGCGCACGAGCAGCGCGAGCGTCTTCGTCGCGCTCATGTCGGGGATCAGCCCGTAACGCACCTCCATCACGGAGAGCTGCGCGTCCGGCGCGACGTAGCGGAGGTCGGCGGCGAGCGCGAGCTGCAGACCCCCTCCGACGGCCGCGCCGCGAATCGCGGCGATCACCGGCACGTCGAGCTCCTGCCAGATCCAGCACGCGCGCTGCGCGAGGTTCGCGGGGCTCGCGTCGGTGCGCGCGAGCAGCTTCTGCCCCGCCTCCGCGCCCATCGCGAGGAACGCGCCCCAGTCGAGACCCGCACAGAACGCCTTTCCGCGCCCGGAGAGGACGACCGCACGCACGCTGCGCTCGGCGCGGAGGCGCTCTCCCGCGGCGAGCAGCGCCTCGAACATCGCGAGATCGAGACCGTTGCGCTTCTCCTCGCGCGCGAGCTCGACGTGAACCACTCCCGCTTCGTGCGTGACGACGACCCGTGTTTCCGACATCTGGCGATGATGCCAGATCGCGATCCTCACTCGATGACGAAGAGGTGCTCCGTGTTGCGGAGCTTGCCGATCTTTCCGACCTTCTCGCCCTTCGGGTTGTAGATCCCGATGCGCGCGCCGACGTAGCGCGGATAGTCGTGGGAGATGACGCGCACGCGGCCGCGGCGGGCGCACATCGCTTCCATCTGCTCGCGCGTGACGAATCCCTCGTCCGAGAACGAGAGCACCACGACGCGCGCGTCGATCGTCTCGAGGATCTCGGCGATCGCCGGCGCGATCTCGTGCCGACGGTTGAACGGGCTCTTGCGCTCTTTCACGTCGATGCGCTTCTCGGCGATGCCGTACGTCGCGGGCTCATCCCAGCGCACCAGCGTCTCCCACACGTGATAGTTACCGAGATAGCTGTGTTGGTTGTACGGCGGATCGACGTACGCGACATCGGCCGAGAGCGTGCGCGCCGCTTCACGCGCATCGAGCTCGTGGGCCTGGCCCTTGCCGTGCGTCGCGCGCGGGAGCACCGCCGGCATGCGGAGCGCGAGATCGTTCGAGGCGCGCGCGGCCCACGCCTTGAGGAACGCCATCTGCACACCGGTGGTCGAGTCGACGCGATCGGCTGCCTCCATCAGCGACACGAGCAGGATCGACTCGAGGGATCGCGGCAGAGCGAGCGACGCGATGCGATCGCGGATGGCCTCGATGCGCGCCGCGTTCTTCGGCTGGAAGTAGCGCGCGCGCTCGGCGAACGTCTCGGTGAACCATCCCGCGCGCGGAGGAGTCGCGGCGAGCTCGGTCAACAATCGCTCGGCCTCGGTGCCGACGTCCTCGAGATCGGCCTCGACGTAGCAGCGCGCGAGCGTCGCCGCGTACGCATTGTGATCGTTGGCGAGCACGCGCATTCCCCCGCGCTTGAGCGCGTGACCGACGCGCGAGGTCCCCGAGAACAGGTCGATCACGCTGCGGCCCTCCGTCGCCGCGATCGTCTCGACGATCGATGGAATCAGCAGCCGCTTGCTGCCGAGGTACTTGATCACGGCGTCACGATTTCCACGGTTCCGTTGCGGAGCGCGCGGACGACCACGCGGACGGGCGCGTTCCCCACGTGGATCGGCGTCTGTGGGATCACCGGGCGCCGCGGGCGCAGACCGCCGCGGTCGGCGAACGTCACCTCGGCGAAGACGACGTGGTCGCCGGGCGGCACCAGTCCATCGGCAATCGCATGCTCGAAGAGCTCGGCGGCGCGCGGTGCGCCCGTGTCGAGGACCTCGACGTCGTCGATCGCCACGCGAATGCGCACGACCGACGTCGTGTCGCCCGCATAGGGTCTCACCTCGACGGTCACGGGTGTCGCATCCCGACTCGGATCGTCGGCGTAGATGGGACACTCCCGATCGATCGCGATCATGGTGCCCGCCGCGGCGATCTCGGTCTCCATCGCGCGATGGATCGCGGCGAGCCGATCGGCCGACGGACGCTCCTCCGCGATCGTGATTGCGATGCCGGCGGAGCGCGTGTCGTGATCTTCGCACGCGGCGATCAGCACGGCGTCGCTGCGGCTCGTCGCGATCTCGTGCACACGCGCGAGCCGCGCACGCCACGCATCGAACGCGGCCGCCAGTACCGGTCCGAACACGCGCCGCTCTTCCGGACGCGCGTCGTACGCGATCGTCGGCATCTCGGCTGTCGCCAGCGAGGCGACCATCGCGGGCACGTCGATCGTGCCGAGCGAGGCCTCCGAGCTCAGACCGCCATCGGCCGTTCGCGACAGAACGACGCGCGTCTCGGCCCCCGGCACGATCTCGATGCTGCGGGGCGCGCTCGCTTCCGCCCGCACGACGTGCGTCCCCACGCCGGCGCACACGCCGAGCTCGGCCTCGGTCGGATCGATCGGCGCGCCATCGAGCGTCAGGCGAGCGCCCTCGGGAGCGCGTGCATTCTCCGGCCATCGGACCAGCAGCGACGCGGCGTCGGCACACAACGGCGTCGCCACGCCGCAGGTCGCGTGCAGCGTCGGCGCGTGCGCCCGCCACGTTCCGTCGGGGCCCGTGGGGCGCGCCGGCGCGCCTCCGCATCCCGCGATCACGATCCACACGCCCCACCAAGCGCCACGCATCACGGGACGCACGCTACCTCTTTCTCTCGCTCGCGGCGCGCACCTCGTGACGAAGCGCGTCGAGCAGCGCGCTCACCGCCGGTCGCATGGGCGCGCCCGCCGGCAAGAGCGCGCGCAGCACGAACGGCACGCGCGCTGGCAGGCCGGACAGCGCGAAGAGCCGGCCACTCGCGAGCTGCGAGTGCACGCTGATCTCGGGAAAGTATCCCAGGACCGCGCCCGTCTCGACCAGCGCGATGCCCATCTGCAAGAGCTCGATCGTCGCGCCGATGCGCCGCGGCCATTCGGCGTCCGGGAACTGATCGATCGGCGGCAGCTGCTCCATCCCGAGAAAGCGCGGGACCACGGATGCATGCTCGGCGAGATCGCGCGCGCGCACGCGACCCACGCGGCGCAGCGGATGCGAGCGACCGCAGACGAGCACACCGTTCGACCGTCCGAGCTCGTGAGCAGACAGGCCCGGCTCGGCGCCGCCGCCGATCGTGAGGCCGACGTCGATTCGCCCTTCGCGCAGTGCCGCCGCCATCGGGAACGGCGCGAGCTCGTGCGAGACCGGCACGAGCGCCGGGTGGGCCTTCATCAGCGTGCCGAGCGCCCGCGGAAGCAGCGCGATCGAGAGCACCTCCATGGCGCCGATCCGCAGCTCGCCGTCGAGCGAGGCCGCGTGCCCGGTCAGCGCGCTCGCGACGTCGTCGAGCTCGTGGAACACGCGCGTGCAGCGATCGAGCAACGTGCGACCCTCGGCGGTGAGCGCGACATGACGCGTGGTCCGCGCGAAGAGCTTCACGCCGAGCTCGTCCTCGAGCTTGCGGATCGACTTGCTCACCGCCGGCGCGGTGACGTGCGAGGCGGCGGCGCCCCGACTGAAGCTGCCGGCGCGCGCGACGTTCCGGAAGTGCCGGAGATCCGTGAGCTCCACGTCGCCATCATGTCTCAACAGGCATGAATGTGTTGAGAATCTTTCCATGGAAGCAACGGTCTTCAGGGCTCACGACCCCTTCATGCGATTTCCCCTTCTCTCGATCCTCCTCGTGTCCGCGTGCGCCATGTCCTCCACGCCGTGTGGGACCTCCTCCGACGCGGCGACGCCGCCGTGCCCTCCGCTGCTCCACGACGAAGGCGACGCCTGCGTCGGCTGGCGCGAGCTGCCGGCGCCGCCCTGCGTGCCCGTCGCGCTCGTGCGCGTCGACGGCGCGCTCGGCCTCCGCTGCGACGACGGCGCATACGTGCTGAGCGACGTCGCGATCTGGGAGCCGGCGACGGGCCCCTCGATGGACCTCGCGGACGAGCCCGACGGTCCCGACATGGCCCCCTCCCCTCGGCTCGTCGTCACGCTCGCGAACGGGCTGCGCGCGGCGACGCACGGCGACGTGTACGCGCTGCCGGCCGCGTGGCGCACGCATCCAGACGGCTCGTGGCAGAGCACGCTGTCTCCACCGACGGCCTTCCTCACGCACGGCGCGGCGCTCTCGCCGGACGAAGCACTCTTCGTCGGCCGAGACGCGATCGTGCTCACGATCCGAAGGCGATGATCGGCGGCACGATACGATCGAGCGCTTCGCGATCGTCCTCGGGCGTTCCACCGGTCGTCTCGCGCGGCACACGCAGCATCGTTCCCGTCCCCGTCACCAGCACATGACTGCGATCGATCGCGCCGTGCACGAGACCTGCAGCGTGGACGTCCGCGAGAGCGCGCTCGAGATCGACGCGCGACGGCGGGCCCTGCCCCGTCGCGCGACGTTCGAGCACGACGCTCTCGGCTTCGAGGGCATGCACTGCCTGGACGAACGGCGATCGGAGCGCTGCCCACGCGCGCAGATGCTCCGCGTCGTCGACGGGCCGCAGCTCGACCTCGCGCTCGAGCAGCGTATCCGTCGCGAGCGTCGATCCGTCGAGCTGTGCGCGCGCATCGACGTAGCGCGAGCCCGTGGCCGCGCTCGGCGGAATGCTCGACTTGCGAACGGGCGTCGGCGCGTTCACCGGGCGCTTGTCCCAGCCTTCCTGGTAGCGCGCGAGCGGGAGTGCCTCGAGCAGCACGAGCGTCTCGGACGCGTCCGCCGGACGATCGGACTGCTTCTTCGCGAGCAGACGCCAGAGCAGCGCGTCGACCGCGTCGTCGAGCCACGGCGCGAGCGTGCTCGCGGCGCGCGGTCGCTCGTCGAGGTGCGCGGTCGCGAGATCGCTTCCCTCGAAAGGCATCGCGCCGGTCAGCATGCGGAACAGCACGATGCCGACCGCGTAGAGATCGGTCGTCGCGTCGGGCTGGATCGCGCCCGAGATCTGCTCGGGCGCCATCGTCGCGATCGTCCCCATCATCGCGCCGGTCATCGTCGCGCCGAGATCGACGAAGTGTGCGACGCCGAAGTCGCCGATCTTCGCGTCGCCGCCCGCAGAGAAGAGAACGTTGGCCGGCTTGAGATCGCGATGCACGACGCCTCGTCGGTGCACGGCCTCCAACGCCCGCAACATCGCGCGCGCGATCGCCGTCGCCGCGCTCGGCACGAGCGGCCCGGTCGGCGCATCGATCGGGCCGAGCCGATCCTCGAGCGTGCCGCCCTCCATCAGCTCCATCACGAGGTAGGGGCCCTCGCCGTGATAGGCGAGCACGCGCACCACGTTGGGATGCTCGATGCCCATCGCGACGCGTGCCTCGCGCGCGAAACGTGCGAGCGCATCGCGTCCGGCCGCGCCTGCCGCGGGCCGGAGCGCCTTGAGCGCGACCTTGCGGCCATAGAACGTGTCCTCCGCTTCGAGCACGCGGCCCGTGCCGCCCTCGCCGAGCGCCCCGAGCACGCGGTAGCGGCCGAGCACGAGATCGCGCTGCGCTTCGGAGACGAGCCCGCGCGGATCGCCGTACGTCGCGGTGAGCATCGCGGGAACGGTCGTGGGGAGCGAAGGATCGTGCGCGCGCATGCGGTCGAGCACGTCGGACGCAGCGTCGTTCATGCCGAGCGCAGCAAAACATGCGACGAGCAGCGCATCGGCCGCGCGTCGATCGGTCTCGCTCGCCTCGCTCTCGCGCGTGACGGGCGAGAGCACGCGCGCGGCCTGCTCGTGTCGTCCGAGCGAGACGAGGATCCGCGCGAGCGCGAGCGCCGCCGCGGCGTCGTCGGGCGCTTCCTTGAGCCGTCGCTCGTAGAGCATGCCCGAGCCGCGTGCGTCGCCCAACGCGAGCCGACACTCCGCGGCCGCGGAGAGATCGCCTGCGCGCTCGAACAGACGCGCCGCCTCTTCGAGATCCCCGAGACCGCGCGCGAGCCGCGCTGCATCGGCAGGCCGGCCTCGCTCTTCGGCGATGATCACGGCCTTGCCGGCCTGTTCCGGAACGAGCGCGAGCGCCTCCAGCAGCTCGGCGATCGCCACCGCGTCGCGGCCGAGCACCGCATAGCGATACGCTTCGGCGAGCGCGTGTCCCGCGCGCGCACACACGACCGCGTCCGCGTACTTCCAGACGGCGGCGTAGAGCTCGGCGGCGCGCACGTGCGCACCGGCATCGCGCGCGACCGCAGCGGCCTCTTCGTTGCGGCCGTCCCGGACCAAGCGCGCGATCTGTTCGTCGAGCGTGATCATCGGACGCCCGCGTCGCTCTCTCCGCGATCACTCTCGAGCTGGATCTCGACCTCGACATCGTCGTCGTCGACGCGCGAGCTCTCGATGTCGGGCACCGGCTCGACCCCACGCGCGAGCGCATCACGATCGTGACGCGGGCCGAGCGCAGCGAGAATCTGGCGCTCGCGGCTGCGCTCGCGTGGTCCGGTGAGGTCGCGCCAGTAGTAGCTGCGCGCACGCACGTCGAGGTGCACGAAGCCACTCGTCGGATAGATGCCGACGCCCACGAAACCGCGCGGTCGCAGCCATGCGGCGAGGCGCACGTCGCTGATCCCGGGAAGCGCGAAGTCGATCGCGCGCCCCTGTCCGTGCCGACTCGACGGATTGCCGCTGCGATAACCGCTGACCACGTTCACGTAGGGTACGCGAAAGTGTCGGACTGCTCCGTACACGAGCGAGACGAGCCGTGGATGGATCGGGTGCATCGCGCCGTCGCGGTACGCGAGCGCGTGTGCGACGACGTCGAGCGCGGCGGCGTCGAACGTTCCGGCCTCCGGATCGATCGGCGTGAGCGTGAACGGGGTGGGCGCGGCGGACGACCGCAAGACCAACGGCGGCGGCGTCATCGCGAGCCAGCTGCGCGTCTCGCTCGCAGGCGCCGCGGCGTGTCGATTGCGGATCTGACGGCGCTCGGCGGCGGTCACGCGCGGCAGACGCGGGCGGCGATGGCGCGCCTGGCACGTGCGAGGCCGCCCGAGCGCGCTCGCATCTCCGGGCACGCTCAGCACGAGCACGGCCAACGCGATCAAGACACCGAGCGCCCGCATCCGGCGGGGATCAAAGGATGGGAACGCGCGGCGCGCAAGTCTCCGGCGGCCTTCGCGCCGGAGGCCGGAGCGTGGGAACATCGGCACGGACACGGGTGTCAGAACGTCGACGATGAAGCGCTTCGTTCCCACGCTCTCGCTCTTGCTCGTCGCCACCATGGCGCATGCGCAGGCGCCGATGGTGTCGCGTGGCTTCGAGGTCGGAGAGTACGAGGGCGTCCCGTGGCCGATCATCCCGCCGCCGTTCGACGGGCCGTATCCGGCGGCGCCTCGCTTCGGTGTGCCGCCGGCCGCGGCGACGCGCGGCGGTGAGCGCGTGATGACGCTCGTCGATCAGATCCGATCGACGCTGCGGAGCTCGGCCTACACGCACACGACGCGCGTGCGCCCACGCGACGGGCTCTACGATTGGGATTGCTCCGGCATGGCCGCGTGGGTGCTGCGACAAGCCGCGCCGGTCGCGATGCGGCGCATCTCGCGCGAGCGTCCGGTCGCACGCGACTTCGTGCAGCAGATCGAGAGCGCACCGGTCGGGCGAGCGCGCGCCGGATGGCAACGTCTCGATCGCATCGAGACGGCGATGCCCGGCGATCTCTTCGCGTGGCGGCGGCCGCGCGGCTTTCCGAGCCACAACACCGGGCACGTCGGCTTCGTGCTCGATCGACCGGTCGCCGTCGTTGGAATCCCAGGCGGCTGGGCGGTACGGATCGCGGACTCGTCGTCGTTCGTCCATCAAGACGACTCGCGTGCGAGCGACACCGATGGTGGGTTCGGGATCGGCACGATCGTGTTCCTCGCGGACGCGAGCGGACATGCGACGCACTACGGTTGGTGGGGAACCGCGAGCGCGGGCTACGTCGTTACGCCGATCGTGTTCGGTCGCGTGTCGCGCTGACGTCACGCGTGCGACGAGCGCGCGCGGATCGGTCGCCCAAACCGTCGTGTTTTCGCGGACGCCCTCTGGCACGTCGGCTGCTTTTGTCTCGAGCGTCTCCAGGGGCGAAGAGGGCGGGTAATCCCCCCTTCCTGCTCTCTTCGCCCGAGGAGACGTTGGACCGCGAAAAGACGAAGGGCGTGACCGCTTCCGCGATCACGCCCTTTCGTTCGTGTCTGGCTTCCTGAGCGCCGGGGGTCGTTTCTAGCGACCCTCGGCGCCGGAAAATCAGTGGTGCTCGGCGATCGCGCGATCGATGGCGGTGTTGAACGCCTCGATCGGCTGCGCGCCCTGCACGAGCCGGCCGTTGATGAAGAACGACGGCGTGCCGATCTGCGCGCCCGCCGTGGTCACCGCAGCGATGTCCGCCTGGACCTCGGCCTGGTGCGTGTGGTTGTCGAGCGCCGCGCGGAACGCGGTCATGTTGATGCCCGGAACGGCCTGCGCCAGACGCTCGATCGTCTCGCGCGAGAGGTCGCCCTGGTTCTGGAAGAGCGCGTCGTGATAGGCCCAGAAGGCCTCGGCGCCACGCTGGTGGAACACTTCGCTCGCGGCCTCGGCGGCCGGCATCGCGTTCGGGTGGAACGGAAGCGGGTAGTTGCGCCAGATCATCCGAACGCGACCCGCGTAGTGCTCCATGAACTGGTGAACCGTCGGCTCGACGCGCGAGCAGAAGGGGCACTGGAAGTCCGAGAAGACCTGGATCACGACGGGCGCGTTGGCCGGACCCTGCGAGGGCGCGGCGGTCGCGGCGGGGACCGGGATGTTGTAGACGCGGTTCGGGTCTTCACCCGGGGGCGCATCGGGAGCGGCCGCGCCGGCGGGCGCCGGGAGCATGACCTGCGCAGTCGCGCCGTCGGCCGTGAGCGCGTCGTACACGCGAGCGCGCGGGGTGCCCGCTGCCACACGCGCCGTCGCTTCGGTGCGCGCCGCATCGATCGCCGTGCGGAACGCCTCGATCGGCTGCGCGCCGCGGAGGTTCTTGCCGTTGATGAAGAACGACGGCGTGCCCGACGCGCCGAGCTGGCGCGCGAGATCCTGGTCGGCCGTGATCGACGCCTGGTGCGTGTTGTTGTCGAGCGCGTTGCGCACGGCGGTCATGTTGAGGCCCTGCGCCTGCGCGTAGCCCTCGAGGTCCGTGCGCGTGAGCGCCGTCTGGTGCTCGAAGAGCGTGTCGTGCATGCGCCAGAAGCCGTCGTTGCCCTGCTGCTCGAACGCTTCCATCGCGAGCTCGGCGGCCGGGCCCGCGTTCTCGTGGAACGGGAGCGGGTTGTTGCGCCAGACGACGCGGAGGTCGTTGCCGTACTGCTCGCGGAGCTGCGTGACGGTCGGCTCGACGCGCGAGCAGAACGGGCACTGGAAGTCCGAGACGACGACCATCGTGACGAGCGCGTCCGCGGGACCGCGAACGGGCTGCGCCGCCGTGACCGGCACGCGGTAGACCGCGTTCGGATCCGGCTGCGGACGGGCGGGCTGCGGCGCGGCGGCCGGAGCCGGCGCCTCTTCGGGAGCGGCGGCCGACGCGCCACGCATCAGCGCGGCGTAGAGCTGCGCGCGCGGCGTTCCGTGGGCGACCTGCGCCTCGGAGCGGTGGACCTCGTCGTCGATGATCGTCTGGAACTGCTCGTAGGGCTGCGCGCCCATGAGGTTCCGGCCGTTGATGAAGAACGCCGGCGTTCCACGCGCGCCCACGCGAGCCGCCGCGGCGATGTCCGCCTGGATGGACGCCTGGTGCGTGTGGTTGTCGAGCGCCGCGCGGAAGCGCGTCATGTCGAGGCCCGCCTGCGTCGCGTACGTCTCGAGGTCTGCACGCGTGAGCGCCTGCTGGTGCTCCATCATCGTGTCGTGCATCTGCCAGAACTTCGTGTCGCCACCCTGCGCGTACGCCTCGAGGGCCGCCTCGGCCGCCGGCGTCGCGTTGTCGTGGAACGGAAGCGGGTTGTTGCGCCAGACGATGCGGACGCGATCGCCGTACGTCTCGCGGATGCGCGCGACCGTCGGCTCGACGCGCGAGCAGAACGGGCACTGGAAGTCCGAGAACATCACGATCGTGACGAGCGCGTCGTCGGGACCGCGCTGCGGCATCGTGTCGGTCACGTCGACACGCAGACGCTCCACGTCGTCGTCGATCGTCGGACCGTGCTCGCCTGCGCCGGCGGCATCGCCCTCGGCCGTCGCGACCTGGTCTCCACCCTCACCATGACCACGCGCGGTGACGTGGCCGATGAACAGACCGCCCACGAAGGCGATCAGCGTGAGGATCACTGCAGAAGGAACACTCATCATCCCGCCCTGCGTCGGCGGGGGCTCTCGATACGTATTCTTGGCCATGGAAAACACCGTTTCTCGAAGGCGACGCGGCCGCCGATCCGAGAAATCGGATCGAACGTTCGCGGCGCGAACCTGTTGGGAACCATCGAACGATCAGAACGAAGCGGGACGCTCGCTCACGAAGAGCGTGCGTCGGGCGAGCACGTCGTACGGCTCAGCTCCGTGGCGGACGATCGATGGACGACGGGACGCCGCGCGCGGGGGACAGACCCTCCGCGGGCGTCACCGCATCGAGCTCGCGCGCCACACGGGCGACACGCGTCTCGGGCGCTTCGACGAAGGCGGCGACGGGCCCGCCGCGCAGCGCGTGGAATTCCGGAGCGTCGCTCGGATGCACCGGCATGCAGCGCGGGTCGTTGCCGTCGCTGCACCAGAGCACCGAGGGCGCCGCTGGCGCCTGCGCGTGCTCGACGATCAGCACGCTCTCGATCGTCGTGTCCGGCGTCTCGGCCGGCGCGGCGTCGATCATGAATCCGCCCTGCAGAAAGGCCGATCCCGTGCCGCAGAAGCAATCCTGCGCGGACGCCGTCTGCGTGAGCAGAAACGGCGCGGCGAGGAGCACGGCGATGGCCGACAGACGGATCATCCAGGAATCGCCGGTACTCTGCCGCCGGCCGTTGCCCATGGCAAGGGGCGCCGCCCTCAGGGCGGTTTCAAGAGATTCCGAAACGGCTTGCGGCTCTTCCACCGGTACGCGCCGAAGTCACGCATGTCGGTCGAGAGAATGTCGCCACGCCCGACCTGCTCGGCGAGCAGGACGAGCGAGGCGTCGGCGAGATCCATCGGCAGCGCCGCGTATTTCTTCATCAGCTCGGCGATTCGCGGCAGATGCGTCGGCGTGAGGTCGAAGAGCCGGAACGCGCCGCGCACGGCGCTCTCGACGAATCGGTCTTGCGCATCGACACCGAGACGCGCGGAGAGGAGATGACACGTCTCGGTCATCACCGGCCACGTCGTCACGAGCGGCTGCCGTAGGTCGCCGAGCGCGGAGACGGCCGAGCGATGCCAGCGGTCACGCGGGTTGGCGAGCGCGACGAAGAACCCGGTGTCCGCGAGGATCATGGCCTCCGCTTGCGAGGCGCTCTGCGATATCCGATGGGCTTGCTGCCCTCACGTGCCACTTTCGTCTCCAAGGCCTCGAGCAGGTACGCCTTGGAGCGGCTCGCGAGATCGCGCGGCCCTTCGGCGCAGCCGACGAAGCCCGTCGCCGCGAACGCCTCACGCGCGTGCGAGCCCGTCTCCGCCTGGACGCTCGCGTGATAACGCTCGATCGCCTCGCGTAGCACGTCGGTGACGCTCGCCCCGGAGCTCGCCCGCAAGACGTCCAACTTGGCGGCCAGGTCGTCGTCGATCCGGGCATTGATGCGGTGAGCGCCCATGACATACGAAACGTATGTCATGGCGACACCGTCGTCCAGCCGCGCTACGGATGCGCGGCGCCGTCGGCGGCTTCGATCTGTTCCTGCGCGCGTGCCTGCGCGAGCTGGTTCCGCCACGCGAAGTACGTCGTGAGCGCGGTGCCCACGATCAGGAAGGTGCCGAGCGCGAGCGCGAACGGTTTTCCCGGGTAACGACGCGCGACGGTGGCCACGGCCGTCCTCACTTTTTCTTCGGAGGCGGCGGCGGGGGCGGCGTCGTCTGCTCGACGAGCCACGCCTCGCTCGAGAGGAACGCGATGCCATCGACCTCGGTCTTGTCCGCGAGATCGGGATGGTCGGTCACCACGCGCTTGAGCTTGGCGGCCTTCGCGCTCGCGACGAGCCCCTTGACCCAGTCGCCCTCGGGCGTCTTGTCCTGCACTTCGACGATCTCGAGCAGCCCTTCGATCGTCTTCATCTGTGCGTCGACCGCCTCGGCCTTGAAGCCGGGCGCCTTCGCGAGCAGCGCGCGCGTCCACGTCATCACCCAGCGGGTCGTCTTCGGCTTGCTGCCGGGCTTGCCGAGAACGCGACGCGCGATGTGCTCGGGCGGCGATCCGGGAGCGACCGATGCATTCACGAACACGTCCGGGGCGAGAAGAATGTCCACGCGAGCTACCTCCGGCGCGGAGTATACGCGATCGACGGCCGCGCCCAGCGCGCGTGCGAGCGCTTCTTCCATCGCGGGCGACGCGACGTGCGAGACGCCCGGAAAAACGTCGAGAGAAGCGTCGATCCCGCGCGCGACGAGGCGATCGAAGAGCGCCCGCGTAGGTGCGAGCCGCACGATCTCGTCGGCATCTCCGTGCGCCGCACGCACGCACGTGACGGCCGAGCCGAGCCTCGCTTCGATCGCGGGCGGTGCCCAGCACGCACCGAGCACGAGCTCGTAGGGGCGTGTGCCGATCGCCGCGAGCGCGAACGCCGTCATCGCGCCCTGCGAGTAGCCCGCGAGGATCACGCGTCGTCGGTCGGCGATCACGTCGTCGAGCATCGCGGCCGATCGGAACAGATCGCCAGCGAGCGCGTCGCCTCCGCCACTCGTGACCGAGAGCGGCGACCACGCGCGCGCGCCCGCGAGCTCGTAGGGCCCGTGCGGCACGAGCACGCGAACGGGATGGCGCACGTGAGCGAGCGAAGGCAGCCCGGGCATGCCGCCGCGTCCGTGCAGCGTGACGATCGTCGGCGAGCGCGCATCGACGTCGCCGAACGCGTGCTCTTCGACGTGCAAGCTCAGAGCACGCGGGCGTCGAGGATGTAGTCGAGCCCGTCGAACGAGGCGCGCAGGTAGCGGTTGCCCTCGCGCTGGATGCGCGCTTGGTCGGGCCCGATGCCGGACGGTGCGCCTTCGCCGAAGCGAGACTCGAGCTGATCGACCGCCGTCATGTCGCGCACGTGCCCGAACGGAGAGAAGCCCGATGCGTCCAGGCGCGAGTTGTCGGCGAAGTTCACGAAGAACTGCGTGGTGCGCGTGTTCGGGCCCGCCGTCGCGAAGCTCACGAAGCCACGCGTGTTGTGCTGCACGACGGGATCGTCCGGGATCGCCGCGTCGTGCCAGGCGCGGCTGATCTCGGGGCGACCGTGGATCCCGGCTTGCGCCATGAAGCCCGGGATGACGCGGAAGAACGCGACGTCGGTGAAGTAGCCGGCGCGCACGAGGTTGTA
>CAYSCF010000016.1:0-47275 GCA_964429305.1 uncultured Sandaracinaceae bacterium
ACGGCGGGTGCGTGGGGCGCGTGCAGCGGCGTCGGCCCGAGCATGGAGTCGTGCTACGGTCTCGACGACAACTGCGATGGGCAGATCGACGACGGCTTCGCGATCGGCGTGGCGTGCGACGGGCCCGATGCGGACATGTGCAACGAGGGCACGACCGTCTGCAACGCGGGCGGCACGGGCGTGGTCTGCAACGACGCGACCGGCGACACCGTCGAGACGTGCGATGGCGTCGACAACGACTGCGACGGATCGATCGACGAGGGAAATCCCGGCGGCGACGTGCTCTGCGCGGGCGCGACCGATCACGGCACGTGTGTCTCGCGCACCGTGTGCACCGGCGGGCACCTGCTCTGTCGCGGCACGTTCGTCGCGGTGGCAGGCACGGCGAGCGCTGCGGGCTCCGACGTCATGCCGACCTCGTCGATCGCGACCGCGATCGCCAACGCGATCGCGATCGGCGGCGGCGCCGACGTCTGCGTGTGCGATACGGCCGCGGCGGGCGCGAGCACGTACACCGAGAACGTCACGATGGTCGAAGGCGTGAGCGTGCTCGGCGGGCTCGACTGCACGTCGTGGGCAACGACCGCCGGGCGCGTCACCGACATCCAGGACGTCGATGCGGACGGCGTGGCATTCCCGGCGGGCATCACGACCGGCACGGTGCTGAGCAACATGGGCGTGATCGGCTTCGACAGCGCGGGCGCGGGCGCGATGACCGCCGCCGTGACGATCACCGATGCTTCGCCGACGCTCACGAACGACGTCGTCGTGGGCGGCCACGCGTCGAACGCGATCGGCCTGCGCGTCGTTCACACGGCCGCAGCCGCATCGCCGGTCGTCATGAACGGCACCTACTCGGCGCTCGGCCTCGCGGCGGGGACCGCGACGGCCGTGTCGATCGAGGCGGCGACGCCGCACTTCACGAGCGTGACGATCGGCGGCGGGGTCGCCTCGGGGCCCGGCTCGATCCCGACCACGGCGTACGGCGTGCACTGCACCGACTGCGGTGGCAGCACGTTCATGGCCGGCACGATCGGCACGGGCGGCGCGACGACGACGGGCTACGGCTTCTACGGGAGCGGCAACCTCGCGGGCCTCGCGATGACCAGCACCATCGTCAACGGAGGACAGAGCACGGCCAACAACTCGGCCTCGACGGGCATCCGCGTCGAAGGCTGCATGGGGGCTCCGACGTTCACGACGGTCAACGCGCAAGGCGGCTTCTCGCCACAGACGGCGACCAACACGACGCACACCGCGTTCTGGACGAGCGGCGCGACGTGCGCGCCGGTCGTCGACGGCGGCACCTATCGCGGCTGCGAGGTCGGCGTGAACTGCTACGGCATCGACGCCGACACGAGCTCCCCCGTCGTCGTCCGCAACGTGCTGCCGGGCGCGGGCGGCGCGCCCGTCGGAGTCATCGGATCGACGGCCACGGCCGACGTCGATGTCGGCCTGCGCTGCCGCGGCGGCTCGTGCGCGAGCATCACCAACTCGCAGATCAATGCGGGCACGCTCTCGCGCTCGGGCCCGACGGGCGTCGGTCTCTGGCTCGAGGCCAGCAACCCGACGGTCGACTCGTGCCGCATCACCGGCCCGGGCGGCGGCGCTGTGATGACGACAGCGCCGGAGTTCTACGGCGTGCTGATCCGCGGCGGCGCACCGACGCTCACGAACAACGTGATCCACGACGGCACCCACGCGCTGCGCGTGATCTCGCTGATCTACGACATGACGCCGACGGCGACCGGCCTCGTGCGCGGCCCGCTCGTGGTCAACAACACGATCGACTACACCGCGTGCGTGACCTGCGGACCGCGCGTGGGCTTGGCGTTCTTCTCCAACGCACCGACGACGCCGTCGGGCACGTTCCGCAACAACATCGTCCACAGCACGGCGCTCGGCGGCGTCACGAACGCGGTGCTGGAAGCGAACACCAACAGCGACCCGCTGGTGTTCGAGCACAATGCGCTCTTCGATCCGACGGCGGCGGCCGGCACCGGCGTCTACGTCGACGAGAGCACGACGGCGGTGAACAGCACGGCCGGCATCAACGCGCTCAACGGCATGGGCTCGATGTACTCGGGTAACTTCGTCGGCGACTGCGGCGTGAACCCGACGTTCCACATCGGCGGCGGCTCGCTCTGCCTCGACACCGGCACCATGACGAGCTGCCCGCCGCACGACTTCGAAGGCGACACCCGGCCGCAAGGCCCGATGTGCGACGTCGGCGCAGACGAGCACTGATCTCGTCGGTGGTGTGATCTCGGTCGGGTCGCCGGCCGAGATCCAGCTGGAGTCAGTAGGACCAGGGTCGTTCGCAGAGGAACGGCAGCATCCCGTCGCAGCCGCGGTCGTCGAATCGATCACCGCGGGCCATGGCGAGCAGGACGCCGCAGTCTTCCTGGTGGTTCTCGGTGCCGTCGAGATCGTTCGGCTCGTTCGTGTCCCACGGCGCCATGCCATGCATCGCGGGGACGCCGTACGTCGTCGATCCGTCGGGCCAGCGCCAACCACCCTCGGGGGCCGTCGCGGCCGGGTCTTGCGTCAGACCGATCCACGCATCGTTGGTGCTCAGCTGCGCGAGGAAGGCGTGCTCGATGGGATCGTCGATCGACGCGAGCGCCGTCGGCGCGCCCAGGCCCGAGCAGTCGCCCGCGGCGTCCGACGCTTTGCGGGCGTGCGCGCACAGATAGTAGACGTGGTCCCAGAACACGCTCGCGGCGCACATCCCCCCCCCGCAGTTCTGGCCTTCATCGACCTGACCATCGCAATTCTCGTCGACCCCGTTGCAACCCATGGCTTCGTGGGGTGCGCACGCGCCTGGAGCGCGCGTCGCTTCGCAGAGGAAACGATGCATGTCGGTCGCGGTCGCTTGTTCGTAGCCGTTGTCGTTGCGCAGCACGACGAAGCGCTTGGCCGGATCGGATGGAGCGATCGAGCCGGGAACGAACGTCGTCGACCGATCTCTCCACACGTACGCGTTCGGAGTGGCGAAATCGTTGAGCCCGATCCAGTGCGAGTCGGTCGCGTGCTGCGTCGAGAGGAACGTGGATGCGGTCATCTGTTCGGCAGCCGAGCCGAACGTCGCGAGATCGTAGCCAGGCGCCACCACGCCGCACCGTCCCGTCCACGCTTGCATGCCGGTGATCGGGCCCGGGCAGCTCAGGTAGGCGCGGCCGGCGATCGTGAACGCGATGCAACCACCGCAGATGCCGTCGTCGTCGATCGTACCGTCGCAGTCGTCATCGACGCGATCACACGCGCTCTCGACCGTCCCCGTCGGAACGCAGGACGGGCCAGTGTCCATGCCCATGTCGGGAGGCACGAACGCGTCGGGCAGCACCGTGACGTCGTCGGCGGGCAGCGGCGCATCGACCGCGAACGCGTCGGGCATCGTAGCGGCATCGAGCGGGCGCGAGCCGAGGGCGCCGCGATTCAAGCTGCAGGCGCCGAGCATCGAGACGAGCAAGAGAAGACCGAGAGCGTGTCGCACCGTGCGAGTGTCGCCGCCGCGCGGACGAATGAAAAGGGTCCGATCGGCAAGCCTCCGTCGCACCGCCAGAGCCTTGGCGCTTTTCCGCGCGCGAGGCACGAGATCCCACGCTTCTCGCGCTGGCCGCGCGCTTGCAGAGGTGGAGCGAGGATGGGGCAGAAAGAGAAACGGAAGTGAACATCAACGGTATCGGATCTGGCTCGATGGTGACCGGCACGACGACGAGCAGCACGGCAACGGTGCAGCGCCGCGACAGCAGCATTCCTCCGCCGCCCGGTGCGGCGTCGTCGTCGATCTCGCAGCAGGGATCGATGTTCTCGCAGCTGCAGCAGCTCTCGCAGCAGGATCCGACGCGCTTCAAGCAAGTGATGACGGAGATGGCCAAGGAGCTGCGCACGGACGCGAGCAAGCAGACGGGCGCGGCGGCCGATCGGCTCAATCAGATGGCGAGCCGCATGGATCAGGCCGCGTCGTCGGGCGACGTCTCGCAGCTCGCCCCGCAGCCGCCGCAGTCGGCACCGCAGGGCGCAGCGGCCTACCAAGGCGCGAGCGGCCAGCACCACCATCACCACCACGGTGGCGGCGGCGGCATGGGCAACGACCTGCAGCAGGCGTTCGCAGCCGCGATGAGCGCGACGAGCGCGACGACGGCAGGCGCCACCTCGGCAGGCTGAATCATCGGTCGCAGACGTTCGAGCCCGTTCGCGCGTCAGTAGCAGCGATTGTCGCTGTGGCAGATCGCGAACGGATCGTGGCAACCGCCGATGCTCGTCGCGTAGTCGCACGTCTCGTAGCAGTGGTGGGCCCCGTCGGAGCCCGCCTCGCACACCCACAGGCTCGGGCAGCTCGGTGCGTTCGTCGGATCGCACCGCGCGCGCGAGCAGAAGCCGCTCTGGAACGTCGAGTCCCAGCCCACGCACTCGGTGCAGTCGTTCGCGTGCATGCACGTCGAGCCGAGCATCGGGTTGCAGACGCCCGCCGTCCCGATCTCTCCGTCGTTGGAGCAGTTGCTCGTCGTGCACTGCGCGTCGTAGTGACAGGCCATGCCCATCGCGCGCGCAGTGATGCACGTGTGCGTCTCGGGATCGCAGACGTGCGTGCAGTCCGCGGCGCGCGTGCACGCGCTTCCGTCGGGCATCGGCTGCACGCAGCCGACGCCGGCCACGCACGTTCCTCCACCGAACGGCTCGCACCCGCACTGCTGACACTGGGCATCGGTGAGCGTCGCGCACGCGACGAGCACGCCGCCCATGCACACATCGCCGCTCGGTGCGCTCGTGCACGGCGAGCCGCAGAAGCCGCTCTCACGACAGACGAGTGAGCCGGTGCAGCTCGACGAGCCCGGTGTGCAGGCCTCGGTGCAGATCGAGCGGCCATCGATCGGCTCGCACATGTCGCTCGCGCACGCGCCATCGCTACTGCACGACGCACCGAGCGCGAGCGGCGGCGGAGCGTTCGAGCAGCCGACGCAAGACAAGAGAATCCCGATCACGAGCCCATGGCGCATGTTGATTGGCCCCTTCCGAGGCCACCCTAACGACTCGCCGATCGCGCTTGCAACGACGATCGCATCACGATGCACGAACGAAACACACGCTCACCCCGGCAGGGTGATGTGGCGCGAGCGCTCAGCTCTTCTCGCGCATACCCGGCGCTTCGCGTCCGGTGCGCGCGACGTACTCGGTGTAGCCGCCGCCGTACACGCGCGGCGGCTGGCCCGCGCCCACTTCCAGCACGCGATTGCTGAGCGCCGCGAGGAATCGGCGATCGTGCGAGACGAAGAGCATCGTTCCTTGGAAGTTGCCCAGCGTCTCGATCATCAGCTCTTTCGTGTCGACGTCGAGATGGTTGGTCGGCTCGTCGAGCACCAGGAAATTCGGCGGATCGTAGAGCATCCGCGCCATCACCACGCGCGCCTTCTCGCCGCCGCTCAGCACACGCACCGGCTTGTCGACGTCGTCGCCCGGGAAGCCGAACACGCCCGCGAGCGTACGCAGCGATCCCTGCGACGACGTCGGAAACGCTTCCTGCAGCGTCTCCCACACGCTCTTGTCGGGCGCGAGCAGGTCCATCGCGTGCTGCGCGAAGTAGCCGACCTTCACACTCGCGCCGACCGTCACCCGGCCCGCGTCGGGCTGCGTCGCGTTCACGATCAGCTTCAAGAGCGTGCTCTTGCCCGCGCCGTTCGCGCCCATCACGCACCAGCGCTCGCCGATGCGGATGAGGTGATCGAAGCCCTGGTAGATCTTCTTGTCGCCGTAGCCCTTGTCGACGCCCTCGAGGCGCGCGACGTCTTCGCCGGAGCGCGGCGGGTTCTGGAACTCGAAGCGCAGCTTGCGACGCGTGCGCGGCGGCTCGACGCGCTCGATCTTCTCGAGCTTCTTCACGCGCGACTGCACTTGAGCGGCGTGCGAGGCGCGCGCCTTGAAGCGCGCGATGAAGGCCTCTTCCTTCTTCAGCATCGCCTGCTGCCGCTCGAACTGCGCTTCCTTCTGCGTCTCGGCGATCGCGCGCTGCTGCAGATAGAAGTCGTAGTTGCCGGTGAACGTCGTCAGATCGCCCGAGTCGATCTCGAGGATCTTGTTGACGATGCGATTCATGAACTCGAGATCGTGCGAGGTCATGACGAGCGCGCCCTCGAAGCCCTTGAGGAAGCCCTCGAGCCACAAGATCGACTCGAGGTCGAGGTGGTTGGTGGGCTCGTCGAGCAGCAGCACGTCGGGCTTCATCAAGAGGATGCGTGCGAGCGCGACGCGCATCTTCCAGCCGCCCGAGAGCGCGCCGACGTCGCCGTCCATCACCTGCTGCTCGAAGCCGAGGCCGGCGAGGATCTCTCTCGCGCGCGACTCGAGGCCGTAGCCGCCCCACTGCTCGAACTTGCCCTGCGCTTCACCGAAGCGCTCGAGCATCTCGTCCATCTGATCGAGCTTGCTCTCGTCGGCGAGGTCGAGCTCGAGCTGACGCAGCTCGCGCATCACTTCGCTCACGGGGCCGGCGCCGTCCATCGTCTCTTCGACGACCGACTTGCCCGCCATCTCGCCGACGTCCTGCGAGAAGTACCCGACGCGGATGCCGCGCTCGATGGTGACGCGCCCCGTATCGGCCTCTTCTTCGCCGACGATGAGCCGGAAGATCGTCGACTTGCCCGAGCCGTTGGGACCGACAAGCCCGATCTTCTCGCCACGATTCACCGCGCAGGAAGCCTCGTAGAAGAGGATCTGCCCGCCGTGCTGCCTACCGATGCCATCGAGACGAATCATGAAGGCGGGCGGTGTAGCACGCGCGACTCGCGGAGCCTCGGCGCCCGGCCTGATCTCTGCCGGAGTGGTCCGCGAAGCGGACTCGACACAATTGTGTCGGCCCGGCTGCGCCGGGCACTCCGGTAGAGATCGGGGAGAGGACGGTGAGGACGCGCTCAGCCTGGCAACCGCTTCTCGATCGCGTCGACACGACCTCGCAGCACGTCGACCTCGGTCTCGAGCGTGCGGTCACGCGACGTCAGCGCCGACAGATGACGGACCACGAAGCGTTGCTGCTCGGCGAGATCGCGCAGCGTCGTCTCGACGGTCGATACGCGCTCGTTCGTGACGTCGACGCGATCGGCGACGCCGTGGATCTCGACGCGCAGCGTCTCGCGCGTCGATGCGAGCTCGCTCTTGAGCTCGTCGCGCGTGGTTCGCAGCTCGTCTCGGATCTCCCGCAGCACGAGTAGGGTCAGATCGGTCGGGTCGGCCATCGCTTCCTCCAGAATAGCGCGCACATCGCGCGCAGTCAGGCGAGGACGGTTTCTCGCGCAGGCGACTGACGCACCACGGTATGCGTACCCGCTCGGACCCACTCACGAGCGCGGATTCGTCCGCCCCCCAACGTGATGATGCGAGCTCGGCGAGATCAGCCCGCGGGCTTGCCCACGACGGTCGTGACGACGTCGATGTTGCCGTGCGTCGCCTTCGAGTACGGGCACTCGAGGTGCGCGCCGTCGGCCAGCTTCTGCGCGACGTCCGGCTCGAGGCCCGGCAGCGACACGTTCAGGCGTGCGCGCAGGAAGTAGCCGCCGTTCGTCATGCCCAGATCCACCTCGGCGTCGACGGCCGCATCGTTCGGCACCCTCACCTTCATGCGCGCCGCGACGATCTTCATCGCCGACAAGAAACACGTGGACCAGCCCGCGGCGAAGAGCTGCTCCGGGTTGGTGCCGGTGCCGGACGCTCCGGGCGGCGAGATCTTCACCTCGAGGTGACCGTCGGACGTGCGCGATGCGCCTCCCTCGCGGCCGCCGGTGGTGTGTGCCTCCGCGGTGTAGAGAACCTTGTCGATCGCTGTGATGGCCATGTCTCCCCCTCGGCACGAGGGTGCCTCCGTCCGAGCGCGGATCGCAACGGCCTGCGCCAGGCGTACACTCGTCGGATGCCAGGAGAGATCGCGCCCGCGCTTCGATTGCTCCAAGCGGTCTGCTATCCGGGGCACGGCGCGCTGCTCTTCGGCGGTCGGGTCGAGCTCTCGACGGGCGATGCCGAGGCGCTCGGGCTCTACGAAGTCGCGCGCGCGCAGCCGGGCGAGAGCGCCTTCACGGTGACGCTCGACGAGTCTTTCATCGCGTGTGTGCGTAGGCTGGGCTTGCACACGCTCGTGGTCGCCGTGCCGCGCGAGACGAACGCTGTGCGCGTGCACGAGAAGCTCGCCAAGGCGATCGTGCTCTACGAGCGACGGACAGCGATCTCGGAACCCTCGGGCGGCGGTGGATCCAGCGGCGCGCCCGCCGAAGTGTCGATCGCACGCGCGCGCGCACGACCGAGCTGACGCTCACTCGGTCTCGGCGCGGCATTCCCGCGCACACCCTCTTCAATCGTCGAACGTGAATCCGCGCGCGTCGGCGAGCGCGAGCACTCCGCGTAGCCGCGCCGCGTCGTTCGCGACGGATGCGAGGAGCGCGCCGAGGCGCTCGAGCCCTTCTCGATCCTCGCCGTACGCGCAGAACATCCCGGCCTCGGGGTCCGGCTCGAACGTGCCCTCCAGCTCGGGCGCTTCGGTCTCGACGAGGAGCTGCGCGACGCCTTCCCAGAAGTACCCGTTCGGCTCGTGGCCGAGCTCGGAGATGACGTCGTCGACCGCCGTGTTGCCGCACTCGAGCGTCAACGAGAGACGTCCCTCGTGCTCGACGATCTGCAAGGGCTCCATCAGGCGCCGAGCTTCTTCGCGAGCGCGACGTAAGCATCGCGCGCCTGCTCCGCGCTCGTGCCTTTCCGCTGCGACCACGCGTCCCACTTCGCGCGGGCCTTCGGATCGAACATGCCCGGGCGGCTGCCCGTGACGTCGCCCGTCGTCGCCTGTTTGTAGAGGCCGTAGAGCTCGAGCATGTCGCTCGTGCTCGGCGGCTTCGGGAGCGCGTTCACGCGTTGCACGGCGGCGGCGAGGTCTTGTTCGGTGGCCATGACGCAGCCTAACGCGTCGTATGCTCGGCGCGTGAAGAACGGAACGTGGCCCTTCGCCATTCTCTTCTCGATCGCTTGCCAGTCGACCCCGCCGCCGGGTGACACGTGCACGCGCGCCTCGGACTGCGCCTCGCCGCTGACGTGTCAGCTCGGACGATGCCGAACGACGTGTCGCGCATCCCACGACTGTCCGCTCGGCGCGCGATGCCTCGCGGGCGAGAGCGGCGGCGTGTGCTCCGTCGACGTCGAAGCGCAGTGCAGCGCATCGTCGTGCGTCTCGCCGCTGCGTTGTCAGGGCGCGCAGTGCCGCACGCAGTGTCTGGAAGACAGCGACTGTCTGGCCGGGACGTGCGTGGAGACGACGTGCGTCGAGCCCGCCTCGGGGGACGACGCCGGCGTCACGCTGCACGACGGAGGATCCGATGCCGGGCCCGATGCGGCTCCGGCGAGCGATGCGGCGCTCGACGCCGCCTCACAGGATGCAGGCCTCGATGCGCTCGTCGACGACGCGGGTCCCGACGCGGCCGACGTAGGCGTCGACGCATCGTCCTCCGACGACGGCGGCGCGGACGCGCCATGACGCACCCGCACGCGATGATCTCGTTCGCGCTCTCACGCGACGGAAGGCAGCTCGCGACCGGCTCCGAGTGCGGCGCGGACGGCGACTACGAGTCGCCCGTGGTCGGTGTCGTGCTCTGGGACGTCGCGACCGGATCTGCGCGGCACGTCGTCCCCGTCGAAGGCGGCATCGGGCTCGGCGATCAGCTGCGGCGCGGCCTCGCCTTCTGCGCGGACGGAACGACACTCGCGTACAACTACTTCACCAACCTCGTCGGTGCGCTCGATACTCAGACCGCGCAGGTCCGGCTCGAGGCCGTCGCGAGCGGCAACGATCCGTCGCCGACGTTGCAGTCGCGCGTGACCACGGTACCTAGCGCGCTCGCCGTGCTCTGGCCGGACGACGACGTGATGATTGCGATCGGTCCGCAGGTGCTCGCCTTCTTGCGCGTCGATGGGACGGCGATCGCGCGTCTGGCGTTCCCGACATGAGCGCGCTTCGTGCGCCACCACCGAGATCGCTTCGACGAGGCACTGCGTAATCTGCTTCTCGCGGCTCGCACGCTATAGGCACGCGGCCCACTGTCCCCGGCGGAGCACGAAAAACGCCGAAGATCTCGCGAGCGATCGCGCGGTACGCATCGTGAAAGGTCCTCCACCCGGAGGGCTTCTCTTGCACAAGCACATCGCGCTCTGGGCCGCCGCAGCGGTGATCGTTCTGTCGGGCTGTCGCTCGAGCCGCCCGTGCAGCGCGCGCAGCGACTGTCTGTCGGACGAGATCTGCGACGCCAACCAGTGCGTGCCCGAGCAATGCGCACGCACCTCCGACTGCAGTGCGAGCGACCGCTGCGACCAGGGCCGCTGCGTGATGCGCGAGTGTCTCGCGACCGGCGACTGTCATGGCGCGGCGTGCATCGATGGAGCGTGCGCGCCCTGCACGAGCGCGAGCGACTGCGGCGGCACGCTCCTGTGCAACGCGGGCGCGTGCATGACGCGCGAGTGCACGACGCTCGCCGACTGCACGATGGGCCGCATCTGCAACGCGGGCCTCTGCGCGCCTTGTACTGCCGACACCGACTGCGGCGATCCGAGCGCGCGCGCGTGCAGCCACGGTCACTGCGTGACGCGCGAGTGCAGCACCAACGCCGAGTGCACCGGCCGGGAGCTCTGCGACCAAGGCGTGTGCGCACCGTGCAGCGCGACGCTCGCGTGCCCGAATCAGCTCGCGTGTCTGGCAGGCACGTGCAGCGCGTGCACGATGGATGCGGACTGCGGGCCCGGTCACTCGTGCCGCAGCGGGCTCTGCTTCTTCCCGTGCGCTTCCGCCGCGGACTGCGCCGATCCGGGCGCGCTCGGCTGCCGCGATCGCACCGGCACGCGCTCGTGCCCGACCGACGGGTTCTGCGGGGGCGGCACCGGCCCGTTCCCCACCGGCGCGATCTGCGATGCATGTGGCCTCGCGACCGGCGGCTGTCCGAGCGGGATGTGCGACGCCGATCACCGCTGCATGTGCGCGACTCACGCCGACTGCCCCGCGGCGCTCGCTTGCACCGGCGGTCGCTGCGTCGCGTGCACCGCCGACGCCGACTGCGGCTGCGGTCACTACTGCGACGCGGGCGAGTGCCACGCGCGCTGTGGCGGCGCCACGGATTGTCCCGGCGGCCACTGCGATGCGTCGACCGGTCGCTGCGTGTCGTGTTCGAGCGATGCCGACTGTAGCGGCGGACAGCGCTGCTACGAGGACGGCTGCGCGGGCCCGTGCAACGGGATGCTCGGCGGAGGCTGCGCGCCATTCGTCACGTGCAGCGCGACCATGCGATGCGGGGACTGCGGCAGCTGTCAGTTCGGGCCGCCGCATCGCGCGAGCGTCACGACGTGCCCGTGAGAGCGTCGCTCAATGCGAAGCGTGGAGCGGCGTCGCCGTCGGTGCGGCGCTCCGCGCGGCGTGCAGGAAGATGGCAGAGGCGATGATCGCGATCGCCGCGAGCAACGCCGCAGCGAGGTACACGCGTGGCGTCGAGCGTGGCGTGACGCGCTCGTAGCGATCGGTCGAGACCGCGCGCGAAGCGCCGACCACGAGGAGATCGACCTCGGTCGGGCGAATCGAGGTCGCGGGCTCGATCACACCCTTGTCGATCTTCATCGAGCGCCCGGCGGCGCGGCGACGCGACGGTGAGACCTTCTTCGTTCCGCGCGCCGGTGGCGCGGGCGCCGTCTCGACCACGCTCTGCTCAGCGACGCTCGGCACGGTCACCTCGTTCGCGGCCGAGGGATCGATCGGCAGATCGATCGCGCCGTAACGCTCGGTCGGCACGAACGGGACGATCTTGCGCTTCGCGGCCGGCGCGGGTGCCTCGCTCTCGGGCGCGACGTTCGGGGCCGCAGCATCGGCAGGCGGATCGCTCTCGGGGAGCGTGGCGATCTTCGCCGTGTCGACTCCCTCGCTCTCGAGCGCGCTCGGTGACGGCACGATCACGCGCGCGCCGCTCTTCTTCGGCGCACGACCTCGCGCGAAGAGCGCGCGCAGCGCCGGGTTTCCTTCGCGTGTCGTCAGATGCGACGCGAGCTCGAGGACTCGCGTCGCGAGCACCGGACCCGACGCATGGCTCACGGAAGCCACCGGCCCGCGGCCTTCTCGATCACCCACGCGCGCCGGAGCGCTCGCGCCGTCGCGAACGAGAACGACAGGCGTCACCGACGTCGCGCTCTTGGCCGCGAGCGCGCTCAGCACGGCATCGCCACCGTCCGAGACCGCATGTCCGATCAGCACGATCAAGTCGGGCGCACCGACGAGCGCGGCATGTGCTGCTTGCTCCGGTGGAACGCTCTCGACGTTCGCGCCCTGCTCGCGAAGCGCGCGCACGACCTCGTCGCCCGCGCTGCCGACCAGCAAGATCTCCAACCCCGACTCTCGTGCACGCACGTCGCTCGCCTGAGCCATCTCTCGCGCTCCTCTGCGAGAGACAGGGCGTGCACGGTGCGTGCCGGATTACGCACCACGGGATCACGAGAGAATCGCGTCGAGGTCGGACCGAGTGCAGTGCCCGACACCACACCGCGAGCGTGAGGTCCACGCGACCTGAGGCACGATGAATCACCCCACGAGGGTGGGCTCGATCGCGATCGCGACGAGTGGCGATGCGTAGCCGACCTCGTCGCAGTCGCGTGCGCTGCCGTCGGCGAAGAGCACGTTCACGAAGTCGGCGTCGGCGTCGAGCGCGACCATCGGATGGTGCCAGACACCGGGCGCATACGTGATCGCGCGCGCGCCCTCGACGACGAACGCCGCGAGCGTGTCGAGATCCGGTGCGCTCTGTCCGAGCGCGACGACGACGAGATATCGCGCGCCGCTCATCGGCACGAACATCTGCGTCGAGAACGGGTGTCGCTCGAGCCAGCGGATCGGGAGCGTCGCGTCACGATGCGCGAGACAGCGGAAGAGCGAAGCGCTGCAGCGCGCGCTCGCATCGCGATGGCTCTCGAGGATCGCGAGCGCGTCCCACGCTTCCGCGCGCCCGTGGTTGGCCGAGCGCGGTGGCGTCGGTCGCGCGGCGACGACGGACCCGTAGGGCGCGTAGATCTCGGGATCGATCGGGATGGCGGCGAGAGTACGCATCACGGCTCCAGCTCGAAGACGAAGCCGAGGCTCAGCGTCACCGGCGCGCTGCGCGGCGGCGCGGCGATCGTGAGCGCGTCGATGATCCTCACGAGGCACTCGCCTACGGCCGGACGCGGCGGGCTCACCGTGTCCGACGCGACGTGGACCGCATCGATCTCGCCGGTCGTCTCGACCGTGAACGCGATCGAAACGCGACCCACCGCGCCTTCGCCACACGCCTGGAGCTCGTCTCCATGGGCGAGCACGCTGGCCTGCGCGGACTGGCGATCGAAGACCGGGAGCACCGTGCCGCTCCACGCGCGCACGTCGCGACCGTGGGAGGAGCGGATCAGCGCCGCGCCGATCGCACGGCTCCCGTCGATGCGCATCGCGAGCGTGACCTCGACGGAGGCATCGGCGCTCTGGCAGTGCAGCGCCTGACGGCCGTCGAACGCGACGCTCGCGTAGCAGTCGAGCGAGGCCGCGCCGAGCCAGAGCGGGGCATCCTGCCGAGGCGAGAGACGCGCGCCGTGCTCGGAGCACGAGACCTGGAGCAGGACGGTGCTCTCGACACCCGCGATGCACCGCGCCCAGCGCGGCGCATCCGTCGGCGCGTCCGGGCAGCCGTCGAGATCGCGGAAGCCGTTCACCGTCTCGGCCTGAGCGGGGCACACGTCGTAGTCGTCGACGACGCCGTCGTGATCGCCGTCGCCGTCCGGGCAGCCATCGCCCGAGAAGAGCGTGCTCGGCGTCTCGCGCGCATCGGGGCAGAGATCGGCCGCATCGGGCACGCGATCGCCATCGCGATCTTGGGCGTACGCGGTCGACGCACAGAGACCTACGAGCAGCAAGATCGGCAAACGCATCTCGCATGCTCTAACACGCGTTCCGCGCTACACGCAGCCGGTGAGCGAAGACATCGTCACCGGTGCGCAGTGTCGTCCCAACTTCAGTGCCGCAGGCCGTCGCCGTCGCACCCGCGTCGCGCAGATCGGTGCGGTGGTGACGATCGCGGGCCTCGCTGCCGTGATCGCGCTCGATGCGGCGTGGCCGTGGCGTCTGATCGTCGCGCTGCCCGCCGGCATGGCGCTCGTGAGCGGCCTGCAGGTGCGTCGCAATACGTGCGTGGCGCACGCGGCGACGGGCGTCTTCGAGAACGAAGACATGACGACCACGAAGGTCGAAGAAGAATTCGCAGCCGCGAGCCGTCGCGTGGCCGCCACGATCTGGCGCGACTCGGTGATCGGCATGGCGCTCGTCGCTGCGCTCTCGGTTGCGACCGCGTTCGTGTGATCTCTACCGGGCACTCCGGCAGCGATCACGGCTTCCATACGAACGACGGGAACAGGCGGGGGATGACGGGGATGAGCAGGATGGCCCGGATGCAGCCCATCCCCGACATCTCGTTCCTCCCCGATATCCCCCAGCTCGTTCCTTGGCAGAGTGGCTCAGGCGATCGTGGCCTTCGCCCCGTCGAGGTAGGCCCGCCGCGCTTCTTCTCCGCGCTCTTCCACGATCCGCAGTTGCTCGGCCCACACTGCGCGCGCGCGTAGCGGCGCGATCACCGGGCAGCGCCGCATCCACGCGAGATCGGACAGCCCCGCCGCGACCGAGCTCCGCAGCGCGCCCTCGGCCTCGTCGATCGAGCCGAAGCGGCAGTGCAGCTCGGCCTCCATCTGCCGGAACAAGCGATGAGGCCGCGACACCTGCGGCACGTCGCGCACGACGCGCTCGAGCTCGGCCCAGTCGGACGCGTCGATCGCGCCGCGCAGGAGCGCGCGCTTCGTGACGCGGTGGAAGACCTCGACCGCCAGGTTCGGAACCTCCGCCACGTCGTCCAACCACTCGAGCCGACCGCTCCAGAGCGCCATGCGCGCTCCGATGAGAACGAAGTGCTGCGGGCTCTCGCGCCGCAGTCCTTCGAGCAGCTCGGTCGTGCGCTCCCAATGGCCGAGCAGCGCATGGGCTCGCGCGAGATCGACGCGTGCGAAGTGCAGCCCGGGATGGATCCAGACCGCACGCTCGAGATGCGTGATCGCCTCCGGAATCAGATCGCGCTCTGCGAGCATGCGCCCGAGGAAGTCGTCGACCTCGGCCACACCCGGTCCGAATTGCTTGGCGCGCACGACAGAGCGCATCGCGCCGGCATCGTCGCTCTCGGCGAACCGAACGCGCGCCATCGCGAGATGCGACTCCGCCAGGTGCGGCGCGATCGAGACGGCCCGCTCCGCGAGCCCGCGCGCCGTCTTCATCAGATCGGCCGACGATCCCGGTCGGAAGAGATCGTGCGACGTCGCGATCGCGAGCGCCGCGAGGATCGTCGGATCGTTGGGCGCGAGCTCGTTCGCTCGCTGGAGCATCTCGCGCGCGAGCGGATGACCGACGAAGCTCGTGCTGTGCTGCCGCGCGCGGAGATAGAGCTCGACCGCAGCGCTCGAAGACTCGGGACGCGCGAGCGACGGCATCGACGCGCCCGCCAGCGCCTTCGCGATCGCGTGCGCCGCCTCGTCCGAGACGCGCAAGAGCTCGCCCGTCGTTCCTTCGAATCGATGCGCCCACACCTGGAATCCGTCTTGTGCCGTGACCAGGCGCAGGCTCGCGCGAAAGCGCTCTCCGTCGCGGCGCAGCGAGCCCTCGACGAGCGCTTCGACGTCGTGGCGCTTGCCATAGTCGCGCAGGTCTTCGTTCACCGCCGGCGCGCCGGCGCGTGCTTTCACGCGCACACCGTGGATCATCGAGAGCGCGTCACCGAGATCTTCGACGAGCCCCTCGGCCATCCACGTGTCGCCCTCGGCAGCGCGGAACGGGACGACGGCGATGCGTCGCTCGATCGCCGCGGCCGGCGGCGGCACGCTCGCATGCCTCGTCATCGTGGTCGTCGTGACGCTCGAGGCGAGCGCGGTCGCCATCGCCGAGGCCGAGGCGAAGCGACCGGCCGGCGCTCGCGAGAGCGCGCGACGCACGACGTCGAGCAGCGGCGTCGGCAGATCGGGCCGCAGCGTTCCGAGATCGATCGGCGCGCGGATCAAGCGGGCGGCGGCGATCGCGAACGGCGTCTCACCCGCAAAAGGCAGCACGCCGCTGAGCATCTCGAAGAGCACGATGCCGAGCGCGTAGATGTCGGTGCGGCCATCGACGGTGCCGGCCTCGACCTGCTCGGGCGCCATGTACGCGGGCGTGCCGACGATGCCGCCCGCGGCCGTGGATCGCACGTCGGTTGCCTCGATCGCGCGCGCCACGCCGAAGTCGGTGAGCACGACGCGGCCCCCGTCTTCGATCAAGACGTTGTCGGGCTTGAGATCGCGATGCACCACGCCGGCGGCGTGCGCTGCGGCGAGCCCTTCCGCGATCGCGCTGCCGATCTGCACGGCCTCGCCCGGCGAGAGCGGCCCACGCTCCGAGATCACGCGACCGAGCGAGCGCCCCTGCACGTACTCCATCGTGAGGAACTTCTCGCCGCTCGCGCCTTCGGTCTCGCCGACGTCGAACACACGCGCGATCGAGCGATGCGTCACCTTGCGGGCGAGCTTCACTTCGCGCTTGAAGCGCTCGAGCGCGCCGGGAGCGGAGACGAGCTCGCGCCGCAGCGTCTTGAGCGCGACCATCTCGTCGAGCTCCGCGTCGTGCGCCTTGTAGACGGTGCCCATCCCGCCCGAGCCGATCAGCTCGATCAGGCGATAGCGCCCTGCGACGAGCGCGCCGCTCTCGCCCGAGGCCGGCTCCGTGGCCTCGGCCAGCTCGGCCGCCACGGTCGCCGCGTGCTCTCGCTCGCTCGTCACTTCCGCATCTTACACACGCCGCGCGATACGATGGTGTGGACATGACGCGCACGAAGGTCGCTCCCGACGATCCGACGCGCATCGATCCATCGCAACCGAGCTTCACGAACCTCACGCAGCGCGATGCCTCACCGGCGGGCGCGAGCGCGCTGGCGCTGGGCACGCGCATCGCCAACCGCTACGTCGTGCGTCGCTTCGTCGGATCGGGCGGCTGCGGCGAGGTCTACGAGGTGCTCGACGAGCGTGCGCATCGGAACGTGGCGCTGAAGCTCAACCGCCAGACGCAGGGCGATCCGTGGGCGGCCGCTGCGCTGCGCGGCGAGTTCGCCATGCTCGCGACGCTCCGCCATCCGAGCCTCGCCGACGTGTTCGACTTCGGCCTGCTGGGCGATGCGGCGTTCTTCACCCAAGCGCTCGTGCCTGGCGTCCACTTCGATCACGCAGGTCTCACGCTCGTCGAGCCACGTGCGATCGATCTCGTCATGCAGCTCTGTCGCGCGCTCGCATACCTGCACGCGCGCGGCATCCTGCATCGCGACGTGAAGCCGCCGAACGTGCTCGTCGATCCGAGCGGCGAGCGTCTCGTGCTGCTCGACTTCGGGATCGCCCACTCCTTCGGCAGCGGCCCGCACAGCGCCGTGGTCGGCACGCCGGTCTACGTCGCGCCCGAGGCGATCCGCGGCCAGCCGCTCGATGCGCGTAGCGACCTCTACTCGCTCGGTGTGCTGCTCTACAAGCTCGCCGCGGGCCAGGTCCCTTTCCCTTCGCGCGGGCGATCGATCGACGACGTGTACTGGGATCATCTCGCGACCGCGCCGCCGCCGCTGCCGGCATCCGTGCCCGCGCCGCTCGCCGCGATCGTGATGCGCTTGCTCGAGAAGGAGCCGGTCGATCGGTTCGCGTCCGCGGGCGAAGTGATCGATGCGCTCGCTCGAGCGTCCGATCGCAGCGCGGCGCGCGAGACGCCCGAGACGCTCGCGGGCTACGTGCTCTCCGCGTCGTTCGTGGACCCGGCTCGCGTGCTCGCGTCGGCGGAGAACGCGTGCCGCGCCGAGAGCCCGGCCCACGCGGTCGCGCTCGTGGGCGAGGCCGGCTCCGGCAAGTCGCGCCTCTTGCGCGAGCTGCGTCAGCGCTTGCAGGTGCGCGGCACGAGCTGGGTGAGCGTGCAGGTGCGCACGGGCGATCTGACCGATGCGCTGCTGCACGATCTCGCGACGCGGGTGCTGACGCCCGAGGCGCTCGACGTCCTCGATCCGGAGGACCGCATCGAGCTCGTGCGCGTCGTGCCGGCCCTTCGGAGGCGGGGCGAGCGCATCGCGGTGCCGAGCGATCTCGAGCGATCGCGACGCCTCGGAATCGCGGCCCTGGCGCGCGCGATCGCGACGAGCTTCGAGGGCGTGATCGCGATCGACGATCTGCACCGCGCGAGCGCACCGTCGGCCTCGGAGCTCGCCGCTCTCGTGGAAGCCGCGACGAGAGCGGGCGCACGCTGCACCTTCCTCGTGAGCGGGCGCCCGAGCCTGGCGATGAGCGCGTTCGCGCGCGTCGGTCCGGTGATGCTGGGCGCCGGGTTGCTGGACGAGACGGGATGCCGCGAGCTCGTCCGCGCGACGTTCGGCGACGCCGATCTCCTCGAAGGAAGCGCGCTCGCCGACGCGTTCCGTCAGGCGCCACGTGCGGCGCTCTGGGTGCAGGAGTCCTTGCGCCTCGCGGCCGAGCGCGGGCTCGTGGTCCGGAGGCACGCACGCTTCGAGCGCGTTCTCGACGTGCCGGCGCTCGAGCCGGATGCGCTCTTCGAGGCGCGCGTCGGGCATCTGCCCCCGAGCGCGCGCGCGATGGCGCTCACGTGCGCGATCTGGTCGATGCCCGCGACCCTGAGCGAGCTCGCGCGCGCCGCCGGCATGCGCGCCGCACGCGCCGGCAGCGCGCTGCGCGAGCTCTTGCGCGCAGGAATCGGCGAAGAGGATCGCGACGCGCGCGGCCGGCCGACGTACGCGGTGCATGATCGCTTCGCCGAGGTCGTGCCGCGCTCGTTCTCGGCCGAGCTCGTGGCGCGTGCGCACGAGCGGGCCGCACGCGCGCAATCGCGTCCCGAGCTCGCGGCGCGGCATCGTCTGCTCGCGGGCGATGCGGCCGGCGCGCGCGCCGGCGATGCCGAGGCCGCGCGCGACGCGGAGAAGAGGGTCATCCTTCGCTCGCGCTCGCGTGGGTCGACGCGGCCATGCGCGCGGCGCCCGACGACGTCACGATCGGTGACCATCTCTTGCGCCACGACGTGGCCGTCACGTGCGGCGCGCGCATGCCGGCGGCCGAGAGCCTCGCGTGGCTGGTGGCGCGCGAGAACGATGCGTCGAGCGCGGCGCAGATCGAGATCCGCCTGCGCGTCGCGCGGCGCGGCGTCGCGAGCGGGGATGCTGCCGGCGGACGCGCCGCAGCAGCACGGGCGCTCACTCTCGCGCAGAGCTCCGGCGACACGCTCGCCGCCGCGCGTGCGCATCGCATCACCGCGGAGGCCGACTGGCTCTTCGGATCGATCGAGGCCGCGCTCGCCGCCTACGAGCGCGCCGCCACGCTCGCGACCGAGCACGGCGACGGAGACGAGGCCGCGCGCGCGTTCATCGGCGCGAGCCTGGCCGCGATCCATCTCGGGCGAACGGGCGAGGGCCTGCGCGCCGCGCAGAGCGGCGTGCGTGCTGCCGGCAAGAGCGACGACCTCGCGCTCCGCTCCGATGCGGAGCGCCAGCTCGGCAACGTGACGCGCGAGCTCGGACAGAGCGCACGCGCGCGCACCTATTACCGCCTCGCCGTGCGCAGCGCGCGCAGCGCGGGCTGTCTCGAGCGCGAGGGCAAGGCGCTGAACAACCTCGGCACGGTGGAGCACTGGCTCGGAGACGTGCCCGCCGGGCTCGAAGCGTTCGAGCGGAGCATCGCGCTCAAAGAGCGCGCGGGCGCGACCGCGTCGGCGCTGCTCGGGTACAACAACCTCGCAGCGCTGCGCAACGCGCTCGGCCAGTGGCCACAGTCGCGCGCCACGCTCGATCGCATCATGAGGAGCCCGGCCGCCGATCTCGCGCTCGCGCGACCGATCGCGCTGAGCAACGTGGGTGATCTCGAGATCGCGACCGGGCGCCTCGACGAGGCGATCGCGGCCTACGACGAGGGCACTTCGCTCTGTCGCGAGCGCAGTCTCGTGATGCAGCAGACGCACGGTCTCGCCAACCTCGCGCGCGCGCTCTGGATGCGCGATCGCGACGGCGACCGTGCACGCGCCGCGGCATGTCTCGCCGAGCTCGAAGATCTCGCGGGGCGCCACGAGCTGGCCGAGGTACGACGACGTGTGCATGCCGTGCGCGCGATGTCGGCGTCGATGTCCGGCCGTGTCCGCGACGCGGTGCGAGACGCGCGCGCCGCCGTGGGTGTCCGAGATCGACACACGCGCTTCTCGGATCTGTTCCACACGCCGATCGAAGTGCGATGGATCTTGGCGCTCGCGCTCGCGCGCGCCGGTCGGCAGACCGAGGCCGAGCGGCATGCCGCGCGCGCTCGACACGAGCTGAACGAGATGGCCGAGATGCTGACCGACGCGGCGATGCGTGCGTCGTATCTGGACGACCATCCGCTGCATGCCGCGGTCGGCGCGCGGGCGCTCGATCTGCCGGTCGGCTGGACCTGGAGAAGCTGAGCGCGCGAGCCCAGACTACGAGGATGGACGCGCTCGATCGCAAAGCCTGGCTCGGCATGGTGCAGCTCGCCGTCGTGATCGGCGTGACGCTCTTCGGCCCCGCGTGGTCGACCGCGTGGTGGCAAGCGTGGCTCGTGCTCGCGACGTTCGTCGGCTGCGCGAGCGTCGTCACCGTCTGGCTCATGAAGCACGACCGTGGGCTGCTGGCCAAGCGCGTGGAGGCCGGCGCGCAAGTCGAGACGCGCGGCGTGCAGAAGGTGATCCAGTCGATCGCGTCGATCGCGTTCCTCGGCGTGTTCGTGGTGTCGGCGCTCGATCACCGCTTCGACTGGTCGCCGTGGATGCAGCCGTTCGCAGTGCCGCTGACGATCGTGGGCGAGCTCGCGATCGCGTTCGGCTTCTACTTCGTGTTCCTCGTGTTCCGCGCCAACACGTTCACGTCGGCGGCGATCGAGGTCGCGAGCGAGCAACACGTCGTCTCGACGGGCCCGTACGCGTACGTGCGACACCCGATGTATCTGGGCGCGCTCGTGATGCTCGCGGGGATCCCGCTCGCGCTCGGCTCGTTCTGGGGCCTGTTCGCAGTGGGCGCGCTGAAGCTGGTGATCGTCTGGCGGCTGCTCGACGAAGAAAAGTTCCTCGCCAAGACGCTGGCGGGCTACGAAGCGTATCGCGCGAACGTTCGCTACCGGCTCGTGCCGCACGTCTGGTGATGCCGGACTCCTGGAGAGCTCGATGACGCTGACCGCGACGATGAGGAAGTTCGAGATCGCGCTCTCGGACTCGGACCGCGGCGTGTACGAACAGCTGGAGCTGCGCGTGGCGCAGCATCCCTCGGAGACGGACCGCTATCTCGTGACGCGCGTGCTCGCGCGCGCGCTCGAGCACGACGAGGGCGTCGACTTCACGAAAGGTCTCTCGTCGTCGGACGAGCCGGCGATCTGGAAGAAGGATCTACGCGGAGATCTGCAGGCGTGGATCGAGATCGGCGCGCCGACGCCCGAGCGATTGCATCGCGCGCTGAAGGCGACCGATCGCGTGGCGGTCTACGGATGGAACCGTATGAACGAGCTGGCGCGCTCGGTGCGCGAGTTCGAGGCGCATCGCGCCGAAGAGCTGAATGTGCTCGCGTTCGACGGAGCATTCCTCGACCGCATCGCGGCCAAGCTCGACCGGAACAACAAGTGGGATCTCTCGGTCAGCGGCGGGACGTTGTACCTGACGATCGGCGGCAAGCTGGTCGAGGGAACGGTCGAGCGCATTCCGATGAGCTGAGCGCGCGAAAGACAATTACGCGGGAGCCCCGTCGGATTTTTTCTCGGCCCGTGTCGATTCTCGCGCTCTTCGTTCGTCGTCCAGGTAGAGCCGAAGGTCTCGGCCCGAGAACCAGGAGACAGAAGATGCGCTTCCTCATGCTCATGATCCCGAACATCAAGCAGGACCGCCCCGGTGGCTGGATGCCCAGCGCCGAGGCCGTCGCGGCCATGTCCCGCTACAACGACGAGCTCAGCAAGGCGGGCGCGCTGCTCGCGCTCGACGGTCTGCAGCCGCCCGAGAAGGGCGCGCGCGTCACGTTCGGCGCGAGCGGGAAGGTGAGCGTGACCGACGGCCCGTTCGCCGAAGCGAAGGAAGTGATCGGCGGTTACTGGATCATCCAGGTGAAGTCCCTCGACGAAGCCAAGGCGTGGGCGCGCAAGTGCCCGGGCGACGAGGGCAACGTGATCGAGGTCCGACAGATCTTCGAGCTGAGCGACTTCCCCGAAGACGTGCAGCGCGCCGCCGGTCAACCGCTGAAGTGATCGAGTAGGATCACCCCGGTGGGGGGATCTCCCGAGACACGAGCGTCGATCGAAGCCGTCTACCGCATCGAGCACGCGCGCCTGATCGCGCGTCTCGCGCGCGTCGTGCGCGACGTCGGCACTGCCGAAGAGCTCGCGCACGATGCGTTGGTGGCCGCGCTCGAGACGTGGCCCACCTCGGGCGTGCCGAAGAGCCCCGGCGCGTGGCTCATGACGACTGCCCGCCATCGCGCGATCGACGTCGTGCGTCGTCGCCGGAACCTCGCGCCCAAGCACCAAGCGATCGCGCGCGAGCTCGACGAGACGAACCTCGCGCCGGACTACGCCGAGCAGCTCGACGACGTCGGTGACGACTTGCTCCGGCTGATCTTCATCGCGTGCCATCCGTCGCTCTCGCGCGAGGCGCAGGTCGCGCTCACGCTGCGGCTCGTCACGGGCCTCACCACGCACGAGATCGCGCGCGCGTTCCTCGTGTCCGAGCCCACCATCGCGCAGCGCATCGTGCGCGCGAAGAAGACGCTCGCCGAGGAGAACGCAGCATTCGAGCTGCCGGCGGCGAGCGAGCGCCAGGCGCGGCTCGATGCGGTGCTCGAGGTGATCTACCTCGTGTTCAACGAAGGATACGCGGCAACGGCGGGCGACGACTGGATGCGGCCGGCGCTCTGCGAAGACGCGCTCCATCTCGGGCGCACGCTCGCGCAGCTCTTGCCGGACGAAGCGGAGGTGCTGGGCTTGGTGGCGCTGATGGAGCTGCAGGGCTCGCGCATGCACGCACGCATCGACGCGAAAGGAGAGCCGGTGCTCCTGCTCGCGCAGAACCGCGCCCAGTGGGATCGGATGCTGGTCGCGCGCGGCCTCGCGGCGCTCGAGCGCGCCGAGAAGCTCGACGGCGCGGGCGTCTACGTCCTGCAGGCCGCGATCAGCGCATGCCACGCCCGCGCAAGGGTCGCCGAGGAGACGGACTGGGTGCGCATCGCTGCGCTCTATGCCGTGCTCGCGGGCGTCGCGCCGTCGCCGATCGTCGAGCTCAATCGCGCCGTCGCGGTGTCGATGGCGTTCGGCCCCGAGGCCGCGCTGCCGATCGTGGATGCGCTGGCGCGCGAGCCCGCGATGGCGAGCTATCACCTCTTGCCGAGCGTCCGCGCGGATCTGCTACGCCGTCTCGGTCGCGAAGACGAGGCCCAGGCCGAGCTCGCGCGTGCCGCGACGCTGGCGCGCAACGCCAAGGAGAAGGCGATGCTCCTCGCGCGCATCTCTGCAGGAGTGCGCGTTGCCGGTGGCGATGAATCGTGAGAGGTTGATCGGCGGAAGCGCGAGGCGAGCTGGTGCTGCTCTCGGTCTTCAAAACCGACGTAGGACGCGTTCCGCGCCCTGGGCGGGTTCGATTCCCGTGCGTTTCCGTTCGAGAATGTAGGCAGGAATGCAGGGACTGCGAGAGCTGCCTTCCGTGAGCGCGGTGCTGACCCGGCCCGGCGTGGTGTCTCTGATCGAAGCGCACGGGCCCGCGCGTGTCACGCGTGCCGTGCGCGAAGTGATCGATGCCGCGCGCAACGAGATCCGGCGATCGGGATCGGCCTCGGCCGTCACGGACGAGATCGTCGCGGCGCGCGTGCGCGAGCTGGCGCGCGAGTCGCTCGCGGGCGTGATCAACGCGACGGGCGTGATCGTGCACACCAACCTCGGACGCGTGCCGCTCGCTCGAGCGGCGCTCGATGCGATCGATCGCGTGGCGAGCGACTACTCCACGCTCGAGTACGATCTCGACGAGGGCCAGCGCGGGCATCGTCACGTGCACGTCCGCGACGTGCTGATCGAGCTGACGGGCGCCGAGGACGCGCTCGTCGTGAACAACAACGCGGCGGCGATGCTGCTCGCGCTCGCGGCGACGGCGAGCGGGCGCAACGCGATCGTGAGCCGCGGCGAGCTCGTCGAGATCGGCGGCGGCTTCCGCATTCCGGATGTCGTCTCGCAGTCGGGCGCGCGCTTGCTCGAGGTCGGCACGACGAACCGCACGCATGCGGCGGACTACGAGCGCGCGATCGATGCGAGCGCCGCGGTGATCTTGAAGGTGCATCGCTCGAACTTCGAGATCACCGGCTTCGTCGCCGAAGTGGAGCTGCCGGCGCTCGCTGCGATCGCGCACGCGCGTGGCCTGACGGTGATCGACGACGCCGGCTCGGGATGCATGGACGCGATTGCGGCGCTCGTGCGCGAGAGGTCGGTGCGCGAGCACGTGGCGATGGGCGCCGACGTCGTGTGCTTCTCGGGCGACAAGCTGCTCGGTGGGCCGCAGGCCGGGATCGTCGTCGGTCGGCGCGCGCCGATCGAAGCGATGCGACGCCATCCGCTCTATCGCGCGCTGCGCCCGGGCAAACTCACGCTCGCGGCGCTCGGCGCGACGCTGTCGCTGTGGCGCGATCGTCCGAACGCGCTGCCGATCGTCGCCATGCTGCGCACGTCGCCCGAGACACTCGAAGCGCGATCGCGCGCGGTGATCGAGGAGGTCGGCGACGCGCGTCTCTCGATCGCGCCGTCCGTCGGGCGAATCGGCGGCGGCGCGGCGCCCTCGGTCGAGCTGCCGAGCGTCGCGATCCGGATCGCGGGCGCCGCTCCCGATGCTCTCGCGGCCGCGCTGCGTCGCGGCGAGCCCGCGATCGTGTCGCGCATCGAGGACGACGCCGTCTGGATCGATCTGCGGTGCGTCGCGCCCGAGCGAGACATCGAGCTCGCGCACGCGCTCGGCCTCGCGCTGCGCTCATGACGATCGTCCACGGAGTGCTCGGCACGGCCGGCCACGTCGATCACGGCAAGACGACACTCGTGCGCGCCCTGACGGGCGTCGACGGCGATCGCCTACCGGAAGAGAAGAAGCGCGGCATCACGATCGACCTCGGCTTCGCGCGCTGGGAAGCGCCCGGCATGTCGCTGAGCGTGATCGACGTCCCGGGCCACGAGCGATTCGTCGGCACCATGGTCGCGGGCGCAGCGGGGATCGACGCCGTGCTGCTCGTCGTGGCTGCCGACGACGGTGTGATGCCGCAGACGCGCGAGCACATCACCATCTGCACGCAGCTCGGGATCGCGCGCGGCGTGATCGCGATCACCAAGATCGATGCGGCCGACGAGAGCATGGTCGAGCTCGTGGAGCAGGACGTGCGCGAGACGGTGCGCGGCACCTTCCTCGAGCGCGCCGAGGTGGTGCGTTGCTCGGCGAAGACCGGCGTCGGCCTCGAAGCGCTGCGAGAGGCCGTGAGCCGCGTGATGGAGCGGCCTCGACCCGTGCGCGCCGAGGGGCCGGTGTGGCTGCCGATCGATCGCGCATTCACCAAGCACGGTCACGGCACGATCGTGACCGGCACGCTCGTGCGCGGAACGATCGCGGTGGGCGAGACGCTCGCGCTGCTCGGTGCCGACACGAGCGCCGTCGTCCGAGGTCTGAGCGTGCACGGCGGCGAGCGAGAGCGAGCGTCGGCGGCGACTCGGCTCGCCGTACAGCTGCGTGGCATCGAGGCCGCCGCGATCACGCGCGGCATGGTGCTCGCGACACCTGGCTGGCAGCGCACGACGACCTCGATCGACGTGCTCTTCCAAGGAACGGACACGCTCGCGTCGGGGCGAGATCACGTGCTCCACGTCGGCGCGACACACGTCACGGTACGCGCGCACCGTGCGGGCGGGCTCGTGCGTCTGACGAGCGCGACGCCGTTTGCGACGTACGCCGGCGATCGATTCGTACTACGTCGCCCCGAGCTCGAGACCGATCGCACGATCGGAGGCGGCGAGGTGATCGATCCACATCCGACGCTCGCGCGCGCGAAGAAGGTGAGCGACCCATATGCGAGAGAGGATGCGAGGACGCGCGTCGTGACCCTCGTGAGCGAGCGCGCGGCCGGAGTCTCGATGTCCCAGCTCGCCGAACGTCTCGCACCCGAGACGCGCGTGAAGGCCATCCTCGATGCGCTCGTGCGCGAGCGCGCGATCCTCGAGGTGAAGAGCGAGGACGGCGTTCGCTGGGTCGCGGCCCGCGAGCTCGATCGCGCCAAGACCGAGGTCCGCACGGCGCTCGTCGCGTTCCATCGCGCCCATCCGGCCGCCTCCGGCGCGACGGTCGGAGATCTCGCGGGCGCCGTGCCCGGACCGTGGCGCCCACTCGTGCCGATCGCGACCGCGGCGCTCGTGCGCGAAGGTGGGATCGCGGGCGGTGATCGCGTGGCGGCCGTCGGTCACGATGCCCACGCGCTCGCCGACGGCGTCGCCGAGATCTTCCGCGCTGCAGGGCTCGATCCGATCACCGAAGAGATCGCGCGCGAGCGCTGCGGCCTTCCCGAGCGGACGTTCCGCGACGTCGTGGCCGAGCTCGTGCGGACCGATCGCATCGCGCGCATCGCGACCGGTGTGCACGTGGCTCGCGCCGCGCTCGACGATCTGATCGCGCGCGTGCGTGCTCACTTCGACACGAACGAGACGCTCTCGCCCGGCGACTTCAAGACGCTCACGGGCCTCACGCGCAAGAACGCGATCGCGATGCTCGAGTGGCTCGACCGCCAGGGGGTCACACGTCGACGTGGCGAGACGCGCGTCCGCGGGTAAGACGAGATCCGCGATGACCATTCGCCTCACCAAGCTCGCCAAGCGCGCCGGCTGCGCCGCGAAACATCCCCCGGGATACCTCCTTCCTCTGCTCGGGCGCCTGCCGGCGAGCCGAGATCCGCGCGTGCTCGTCGGCTCGAGCACGGCCGACGATGCGGCGGTGTTCGCGCTCACGCCGGAGATCGCGCTCGTGATGACGACCGACTTCTTCACGCCGATCGTCGACGACCCGTACGACTTCGGCGCGATCGCGGCGGCCAACGCGCTGAGCGACGTGTACGCGATGGGCGGCACGCCGATCTCCGCGCTCAACCTCGTGGGCTTCCCTTCCGACACGCTCGACGTCGAGGTGCTCGTGCGCATCCTCGAGGGCGGCGCCGACGTCGCGCGCGAGGCGGGCATCGAGATCGTCGGCGGCCACACGATCCAGACCGACGAGCCCATCTACGGGCTCGCGGTCACCGGCACCGTTCATCCGTCGCGCGTGATCACGAATGCGGGCGCGCGCGTGGGCGATGCGCTCGTGCTCACCAAGCCGCTCGGCCTCGGCATCCTCACGACCGCCTCCAAGCGCGACGAAGACGACGAGGGCGCGATCGGGGAGGCCATCGCGCTGATGAAGACGCTGAACCATGCCGCGTGCGAGGCGATGATCGAGGTCGGCGTGCACGCGGTCACCGACGTGACGGGCTTCGGTCTGCTCGGGCACCTGCGCAACGTGGTGAGCGCGAGCCGTGTCGGAGCCACGATCGCCCTCGACGCGGTTCCCGTGATCGATGCTGCGCGTCGCTACGTCGCGCGCGGGATCGTCCCCGGCGGCACGCACGCGAACGCGCGCTTCCTGGCGGCGCACGTCGACTGGGACGAGACGATCACGAAGGACGCGCAGCTCTTGCTCTGCGACGCGCAGACGTCCGGTGGGCTCTTGATCGCCGTCGCGCCCGATCGGCTCGAAGCGCTTCTCTCGGCACTGCGATCCCGCAACACGCCGATCGCGGCGGTCGTCGGCTCCATCACCGAGGGGCCCGTGGGGCGCATCCGCGTGGTAGCTTCTCGATCGCAGTGACGAAGAGTGCGAGGTTGGTCGCCGAGCGACTGGTCACCGAGATCGAGAGAGCGATCGAGGGCAAGCGAGACGTCGTGACGCTCGCGGTGACGGCGCTGCTCGCACGCGGCCATCTGCTCGTCGAGGACGTCCCCGGCGTCGGCAAGACCACGCTCGCGCGCGCGCTGGCGCGATCGGTCGGCGTGCCGTTCCGACGCGTGCAGTTCACCAGCGATCTGCTGCCGGCGGACGTGCTCGGCGGCTCGCTCTACGATCCGAAGACGGGCGCGCTCGAGTTCCGCCCCGGCCCCATCTTCACCTCCGTCCTGCTCGCCGACGAAGTGAACCGCACGACGCCGCGCACGCAGTCGGCACTGCTCGAAGCGATGGACGAGCGCGCCGTGTCGATCGAAGGCGAGACGCGCGCGCTGCCCGAGCCCTTCTTCGTCGTCGCGACGCAGAACCCCGACGAGTTCCACGGAACGTATCCGCTGCCCGAGTCGCAGCTCGATCGCTTCCTCTTGCGCGTCTCGATCGGCCATCCGCCGCGCGCGATCGAGCGCAAGCTGCTGCGCGAGCGCAGCGGCGACTCGCCCGTCGACACGATCCAAGCCGTCATCACGAAGGACGAGCTGCTCGCGACGCAGCGCGAGGTCGATGCGATCCGCGTCGACGACGTCGTGCTCGACTACGTGCACGAGATCATCCTCGGAACGCGCACGAGCCCGCTGCTCTCGCTCGGCGCATCCACACGGGCTGCGCTCGCGCTCGCACGCGGCATCCGCGCCCATGCGCTCGTGCTCGGGCGAACGTACGCGACGCCCGACGACGTGAAGGCGCTCGCCGTCTCGGCGCTCGCGCATCGCGTACGACCGCGCGAGATGCCCGGTGATCGCGCCGCCGAGCGCGAGATCGCGGCGCGCGCGGTGCAAGAAGTCATCGACGCGATCCCGGTCCCGATCTGATGGCGGACGCCGGCGCCGAGACGGTCACTCTACGTCCGGCCTCGCCCCGGTTCTCTCGAGGACTGCGCTTCACGCGCGAGGGACGCGTGTTCGTGTTCGTCACGCTCGGCGTCGGCGCGGCTGCGGTGAACACGGGTAACAACCTCCTCTATCTCGTGCTCGGTCTGATGCTGAGCCTGATCCTCGTCTCGGGCGTGCTCAGCGATCTGGTGCTCCTGCAGATCACCGGGCAGCGCGTGCTCCCGTCGCGCGCGTTCGCGGGCGGCCCCGCATTGATCGAGGTCGCGCTGCGAAACGACAAGACGCGCCTGCCGAGCTTCTCGCTCGAGGTGGAGGATCAGGCCGACGGTACGCTGACCGATCGACGGTGTTACTTCCTCAAGGTCGAGCCCGCGGGCGAGCAGCGCGCGACGTACCGACGCGAGCTCACGCACCGCGGGCGAATGCGCTTCACGTCACTGCGCGTCTCGACGCGCTATCCGTTCGGTCTCTTCGACAAGTGGCGGATCCTGCCGGCGACGTCCGAGCTCGTCGTGTTCCCGTTCGTCGACCCCACCGCGCGCGCGCCCGAGGTCTCGATCGGCGGGGAGGGCGCCGCCGATCGCATCGTGCGCGGCCCGGGAATCGAGCCGGCGGGCCTGCGCGACTATCGCGTCGGCGACGAGGCGCGCAGCCTCCACGGTCGGCGCAGTGCTGCGCTCGGGCGGCTCGTCGTACGGGAGCGGGAGCGCGAATCGAATCGCACGGTCGTGATCGCGCTCGACGAGAGCTGCGTGGGATCGGACACGTCGTCCCTCACACGGCTCGAGGCTCGCATCTCGCGCGCCGCGGGCATCGCAGTCGACGCGCACGCGCGCGGCGCCACCGTCGCGATCGTCGGCCGCCGATCGAGCTCACCGAGGATCACGCCGGAAGCAAGCCTCGATCCGCTGTTGCGCTACCTCGCACTGCTCGCGCCCGCCCCCGAAGCGAGCCCGCCGCTCGACACGTCGCGCGCCGACGTCGTGGTGAGCGGATGAGCTTCGCGCGCCTGCACAAGCTCGTCACGTACGCGCTCGCGTCGCTCGGATTGCTCGCGCTCTCGCTCGGTGGCGAGCTCTCGAGCGTCTCGCTCGCACTGATCGCCGTCACGACGATCGCGTCCTGGTGGATCGAGTCGCCGCGCATCGACGACCCGCGTTGGCAGCGCGGATGGAACGTGGCGCTGGTCGTCCTGCTCGGCCTACAGCTCGTACGCGGTCTGCTCGGTGAGCCGCTCTTGCCGATCGCGCTCGAGACGACGGCGGCGCTGCAGGTCTCGCGCTTGGCCAATCGACGACGCGCAGCGGAGCACCAGCAGATCGCGATCCTCGCGTTCCTCCATCTCTGTGCCGCGACGGTGCTCTCGACCGAGATCGTGTACGGCGTCCTCTTCTTCGGATTCGTCGTGCTGATCCCGTGGATGCTCGCGCTCACGCATCTGCGCGCCGAGATCGAAGGCCACTTCGCGCCGCCGAGCGCGCCACCCGCGGAGCGCGACGCGATCTTGCAGCGCGTGCTCGCTTCGCGTCGTCTCGTCGGCGCGTCGTTCCTCGGCGGTACTGCGGCGCTCTCGATCCCTCTCTTCCTCATCACGGCGCTCTTGTTCGCGGCGTTCCCACGCGTGGGGCTGGGCTTCCTCGCGTTCGGCGACTCGCCGGGCACGCACGTCGCCGGCTTCGGAGGCGACGTGACGCTCGGCGACGTGGGCCTCTTGCGCGACGACCCGACCGTCATCATGCGCATCACCCCGCCCGTCGCGATCGCCGAGCGCAGCCACGGCGATCTCGCGGTGCGCCTGCGCGGCACGTCGTTCGACGCGTACGACGGACGACGCTGGTCACGCACGCACACCGGCGGCGAGCGCCTCCGTCGCTACGGCGACGAGTTCTTGCTCACGGGAATGGCGGAGCATCGCGAGGGCACGGCGTGGAGCATCGTGCTCGAGCACATCGATCAGCCGGTGGTGTTCCTTCCGCCGAACACCGTCGCGGTCGACGTGCCACCGCGCTTCTCGTCGGGCGTCGACATCGGGCGCGATCTGACGCTCTATCCAGGGCTCGATCTGCGCTACGAGGATCCGGACGAGCTCGGCCTGCGCTACGTCGCGTGGACCGCACCCGCGAGCGAGATGCCGATCGATCACCTCGGCGAGGACGATCTGCGCCGCTACCTCGCGCTGCCGCCGGACGACGCTCGGCTCGGTGCCATCGCGCGCGCGTGGACGGCGGGCGCCACGAGCGATCGTGAGCGCGCTCGTCTCGTCATGCAGCACCTCGCTCGGCCGCCCTTCGTCTACTCGCTCGACATGGCCGATCCGGGGACGGCTCCACCGCTCGACTATTTCCTCGAGACGAGCCACAGCGGGCACTGCGAGTACTACGCGAGCGCGATGGCGATCCTGCTGCGCGAGGTCGGCGTGCCGACGCGCAACGTGACGGGCTTCTCCGGCGCGCACTACAACGCCTACGGCCGGTACTGGTCGGTGCGGAGCGGCGATGCGCATGCTTGGGTCGAGGTCTACCTGCCGCGCGAGGGCTGGGTGACGTTCGATCCGACGCCGCCGGGCGATGCGATGGGCGCGTCGAGCTCGCTGCTGTCGGAAATGCGCGCGCTGAGCGATGCGATGCGCGCGCGCTGGCAAGAGTGGATCATCGGCTACGATCTGCGCTCGCAGCGCGATCTCGCGCGCTCGCTCGGTCGCTGGCTCGGCGGCTCGGACACGAGCTCCGGGACGCGCGTCAGCCGAGACGGCGAGCACGAATCTCCTTCGCCGTGGCGCGTGATCGGGATCGCGATCGCACTGATCGCCGCAGCGATCGCGATCGATCGTGGGTATCGGTACCTGCTGCGCGGTCGCACGACGAAGACCGAGCGACCGATGGATGCCGGCGCGAGACAGATCGTGGCGATCTATCGCGCGCTCGAGCACGAGATGACGCGCCTCGGAGTGCCACGACCCGCGAACGTCACGCCGCTCGCGCATCTGCGCGCGCTCTCGGGCACTCCGATCGCCGACATCGCGACGCGCGTCACCAACCGCTACGTCGAGGCGCGGTTCGGCGGGGTCGTGATCCCACCGAGCGAGGTCCGCGCGCTGCGATCCGAGGTCGAGCGACTGCGCACGATCGCTGCGCCGCGGCGCGCTGCGTGAGAAGAAGAGAATTCAGAACAAGCGGGAGGCGAGGAGGACGAGGAGGCGAGGAGAAGGGCGTTTTCCTCGCCTCCTCGTCCTCTTCGCCTCTTCGCTCGTCCTGATCCGATCGCGGGATCAATCCGGCTCGTTGTCGCCTTCGGACGGGTGCACGCCGTGGCGACGCGCGAGCTTGTGCAGGTACTTGCGGTCCATGTCGGCCGCGCGCGCGGCCGCCGAGATGTTGCCGCCGTGGCGATCGAGCAGCCAGCTGACGTACGCCTTCTCGAAGCCCGCTTCCCACTCCGCACGCGTGTCGCGATAGCTCTTGCCCGCCTCGAACGCGGGCGCGCTCGTTCCTTCGCGCGCGCTCGGGCTCGCGCCCGGTAGGCCCACGCTCGCGATCTCTTTCTGTCCCGTCGCGCGCGCCAGATAGGCCGCGCGCTCGAGCACGTTGCGCAGCTCGCGGACGTTGCCCGGCCAGTCGTGCGCGCGCAGTGCATCGACCGCGCTCTTGGCGATCGTCTTGGGCGTCTGACCCGTCGCGTCGTGCGCCGCGATGCTCTCGAGCAGCTTGTCGGCGAGGATCGCCACGTCGTCGCGTCGCTCGCGCAGCGGCGGCAGCTCCATCGGCACGACCGCGAGACGGAAGTAGAGGTCCTCGCGGAACTTGCCGCGCTCGACCTCCATGCGGAGGTTGCGTTTGCTCGCCGCGATCACGCGGATGTCGACACGGATCTCGCGGCTGCCGCCCACGCGGCGGAACGAGCGCTGCTCGAGCGCACGCAGGAGCTTGGGCTGCAGATCGAGCGGCAGCTCGCCGATCTCGTCGAGGAACAACGTCCCGCCGTTCGCGAGCTCGAATGCGCCCGCGCGCGCGCTCGTCGCGCCGGTGAACGCGCCCTTCTCGTGCCCGAAGAGCTCGCTCTCGATGAGCGTCCCGACGACGGCGCCACAATCCACCACCAGGAAGGGCTTGTTCTTGCGCGGCGAGATCCCGTGGATCGCGCGCGCGAGCACGTCCTTGCCCGTGCCCGTCTCGCCGCCGATGAGCACCGTCGCATCGCTCGGCCCGAGCCGCTCGGCGATACCGAAGAGCTGACGCATCGCGAGCGTGCTGCCGACCGCGTCGCCGAAGCGCGTCGACTCGCTCGGCATGATCTCGATGCGCTCGGCGAACGGCCGCACCTTGAGCTCGACCTTGCCGACCGTGATCACGGCGCCCGGCTTCAGCCACGCCTCCTTGATCTCGGCACCGTCGAGCAGCGTCCCGTTCGTCGATCCGAGATCGGTGAGCAGGTAGCCCTTTCGTTCTCTGCGGATCTCGCAGTGCACGCGCGAGACCGTGTCGTCGCCGAGCGCGAGGTCGTTCTCGTTGCTCTTGCCGATGCGGAAGACGTCGCCGGCGATCGTTCGTTCTTCGCCGCGCTGCGATCCCGAGAGGACCACGAGCGCGCAGCGCGGGAGCTCGAGGACACGCGCGTCGTGCGCGTGCATCGTACCGAGGGCAGTGCTCACGATGTCAGTCCGTCCATTGTACGACGACCGTGCCCTGACCCGGAGCCTCGAATCGACCTTCGTGCGTCACCACGTGACCGTCCTCGTACGAGAGGTCGACGCGGACCTCGTAGCGGCCGGGGACGAGATCGATCTCGTCGGTCAGCCGCGCGGGCGCGCCGTCCGAATAGCGATGGCGCGCCTGCTCGACCGCCTCCTCGCCGTGCGTGTAGGCGAGCTCGACCATGCGCACGTCGCGATGATCGGCGCCGAGATCGTATGCGAGCTGCGTCTGCCGTGGGACGGTGTGCGAGAGATCGAGCGCGACGCCGAGCACGAAGAGCACGAGCACGACGCCCGCGATGCGTCGGCGATGCTGCTCGACAAGAACCGAAACTCGATCCCACACGCGCCATTCCTACTACGATCCAGGCCGTGCGCTCGGCTCTGCTGTCCGTTCTGCTGATCTCCTGCTCGCTCGGCCCGCCTCCCGGGATCTCGCCGCCGCGCGTGCAAGGCTGCGACCCCATCTCGCGTGCGATCGTCGGGACGTGGACGTACCAGAGCCTCTCGATGGAGGTGCGCAACGAAGGAACCGTGCTGCACGGTACGACCGAAGGCGCCATCCGCTGGGCGCGGCCCGGACAGGCGATGATCGACTTCGCCGGCATCCACGAGCTGCACACGTTCGGCCTGCAGACCGGCTCGCAGCTGATCGACGTCGATGATCACGGCGGCGCGCGCGTGTGGACGCGCGTCTCGATCTTGCCTGCCTACCCGACGCGCTGCTTCGACATCCGCGGGAGCGTCGTCGGCGACTGGAGCGACGGGATCGAGAGCGAGTCGTTCGAGCGCGACGGCACGTACGTTCGCGGTGAGACGCGCGGCAATTGGAACCTGTCGGACCAGGGCTATCTCGATCTCGGGATCGGCACGCGCATACGCCGTTACGCCATCGCGCTCGCGGCGCCCGATCGTCTCGTCACCGTGCTCGAAGGCCCTACGGAGGAAGACGAGCCGCGACCCATCTCGCTCGTGGAGTCACGCCGGCAGTAGCGCGAGCGCGTGCACGGAGAGATCGTCCGTGAGCTCGGGATGGAACGTCGCTCCGACGCAGCGGCCACTGCGGACGAGGACCGGCTCGCCTTCGAGCGTCGCGAGCACTTCGACGCCCTCGCCGACCGTCGCGATGCGAGGCGCGCGGATCAGGACGAGCGGATGCTCGCCACGATCGTCGCGCGTCTCGGACGAGTGCACCTGACGACCGCGCGCGTTGCGACGAACCTCGACGTCGAGCAGGCCCAGCGATCGCTGATCCGGATCGCGCACGCGCGACGCGACCAGGATGAGGCCCGCGCACGTCGCGAGGATCGGTGCGCCCGATCGCGCGAGCGCCACGATCGCCTGCTCCAGCCCCGGATCGCGCCCGAGCAAGTCGAGCATCACCGTGCTCTCTCCGCCCGGGAGCACGAGCGCATCGGCACCGTCGAGATCACGCGCGCTGCGCACGAGATCCGGAGAGTGGCCGAGCTTGCCCACGGCGCGCGCGTGCGCGTCGAAGCCGCCCTGCAGCGCGAGCACGCCGACGCGCACGTTCACCACCCACGCGAGGCGAGCTGTTCGATCGGCGCGAGCTTCTTGGCCTCGCGACCGCGCATCGCTTCTCCCAGGCCCGTGCTCACGCGCAGCAATCGCGCGAAGTCGTTCGGATGCGCGACCGCTTCCACGATCGCGGTCGCGCGCCGCAGCGGATCGGACGAGAGGAACACACCACTGCCGACGAAGACGGCTTCGGCGCCGAGCGCCATGCAGAGCGCCGCATCTGCGGGCGTCGCGATGCCGCCCGCGGCGAACTCGGGCACCGGCAAGCGGCCGGTCTCCTTCACGACCCGCACGAGCGCGAGCGGCGCGCCGAGCGCCTTCGCTTCGGCGGCGAGCTCTTCCTCGTCGAGCAGGCGCACGCGGCGCATCTGCTCGCGCATCTTGCGCAGATGCTTCACGGCCTCGGCCACGTCGCCCGTCCCCGCTTCGCCCTTGGTGCGGATCATCGCGGCGCCTTCCCCGATGCGGCGAAGTGCTTCGCCGAGATCGGTCGCGCCACAGACGAAGGGCACGGCGAACGCGTGCTTGTCGACGTGGTGCTTCTCGTCGGCGGGCGTGAGCACCTCGGACTCGTCGACGAAGTCGACCTCCATCGCTTCGAGGATGCGCGCCTCGATGAAGTGGCCGATGCGGACCTTGGCCATGACGGGGATCGACACGGCGTCCTGGATCGCGGCGATGATCGACGGATCGGTCGCGCGTGCGACGCCGCCCTCGGCGCGGATCTGCGCAGGCACGCGCTCGAGCGCCATCACCGCCGACGCGCCCGCGCGCTCGGCGATCTTGGCCTGTGCCGCGTCGACGACGTCGAGGATGACGCCGCCCTTCAGCATCTCGGCGAGACCGATCTTCGTGGCTTGGGTGCTCTTCGTTTCCATGGGCCTCTGAGGAATGGGAGTGAGAGAAAAGGAGACGAGCAAAATTTGCCGCTGAGGAATGCAGGAAGGCATGACCGAACCGGGTCGTCGCGAGACGGACGACGTCAGCCGCGCGGAACGGGCTCGTTCCTGCTTTCCTGCCTTCCTCAGCGGCAGACTTCCGAATTTCAGCGCGCTTCTGCGCTTCCTGATCGACTCAGAGCATGCCGACGGAGACACTCTCGGTGGTCGGCTTGGCCTTCTTCTTCGTGAGGAGCGCTTCGACCGCTTGCGACAAGCGCTTGCCGCCTTCGACCAGTCGCGCTTCGTCCTCGAAGCAGAACGTCAGGCGCACGCCGGTGCTGGTGCCGTCGACGCCGTAGAGCACGCCCGGGCTCACGAGCACGCCGCGGCGGCGCGCTTCTTCGAAGACCGCCTCCGGCCCGAGCTCGCGCGGCAAGCGCAGCCAGAGCGTCACGCCGCGCTGGGGCACGTCGTACTGGATCGCCTTGGGCATGTGCTTGTCGAGCGTGGCGACGAGCACGTCGCGGCGAGCTCGGTACGCAGCGCGCGCGCGCCCGAGGTGCGGCACGAGATATCCGCGCTCGAGGAACTCGGCGAGCGCGTGCTGGAGCAGCGTGCTCGTGCCGAGATCGGTCGTGTGCTTGAGCGCGACGAGATGCTCGCGCAGCGACGGCGGCGAGAGCACGAAGCCCACGCGCAGCGCGGGGATCAGCTTCTTGCTGAACGTGCCCACGTAGATGACCTCGCCATCGAGCGCGCGCAGCGCAGGCGGCGGCGGCACGCCGTCGAGGTCGAGGTCCGCCGCGTAGTCGTCCTCGATGAGCGGGATCCCCTGCTCGCGCGAGAAACGGACGAGCTCGCGACGGCGCTCGGCGCCGATGCACGTCCCGGTCGGATTGCAGTGATTGGTCTGGACGTAGAAGCCCTTGGCCCGACCGCGACCGCTCGCGACGCCGGCGAGCACGGGGCCCTCGCGATCGGCCGCGACGCTCTCCACGCGTGCGCCCGCGGCAGCGAAGATCCGCAGCGCGCCCGGATACGTCATCTCCTGCGCGAGGATCGTGTCGCCCGGATCGACGAGAGCGCGCGCGACGACGTCGAGCGCCTGCTGGCTGCCCGTCGTGATCAGCACGTCCTCGGCGCGCGCGGGAACGCCCTGCCGCACGAGGTCTTCGGCGATGCGCTCGCGCAGACGCGGCACGCCTTCGTCCGGCGCGTAGCCCATCGCGCGCGGGCCGTGCGTCTTCATCACGTGATCGAGGCAGCGGCGGAACAGATCGTCGGGCACGAGATCCGGTGACGGCTGCATGCGCGTGAGGTTCACGAACTCGCCGCGCGCGACCTGACGGCCGATGCGCCGGAAGCGCTCGAGCGGCTCGGCCTTCGCGCGCTCGGCGACGAGCGAGGCCCACGGGAATGCGGCGGCCGGCGGCGCTTCGGTCGTCTCGTTCGTGCGCGCGCTCGGCTGGGGCTGCGCGATCGCAGGCTTCACGTACGTGCCGCGTCCGACGGTCGAGCTGACGAAACCGGCGAGCTCGAGCTCCGCGTACGCGCGCACGATCGTGTTGCGGTGCGTGCCGAGCTCGGCCGCGAGCGTGCGCGTCGGCGGCAGACGAAACCCGCCGGGAAAGGCGCCGGTGCGGGCGCGCTCGACGATCTGATCGAAGAGCTGCTGGTAGAGCGGCGTCTCCGAGCCTGCGTCCAAGCGGATCCCGAGGCTTCGACCCGCGTCACTGCTTTCGAGTGCTCTTCCCATCGCGCCCTCCTTCGTTGCGCTCAACTTGGTCCTGGGTGGACCGTGGCGACAACGGACGTCCCGAGAGACAGGACGGTACCAATGTAGACCAATTCTGGCCGCCCAGGAGTGCCAATGTGCGACAACCTCCGGCCTTGAGGGCCGAGCCGTCCGGGCTAGCATCGGCCGCCGTGATTTCGCGAACGATCGTTTTCGCCCTCGCGCTGGCAGCGACTGCCGCTGCTGGATGCGTCACCGTTCACCCCTACCAGCGCGAGTACCTCTCGCGCTCGTCCATGGACGGATCGAGCGAGGACGGCGAGAACGCCTTCCGCGCTCACGTGCACGACTCGCGCGAAGGCGCGACGGGCGGGCACAACTCGACGGGCGGCGGCTGCGGCTGCAACTGACCGTGCGTCGTCAGGCTCTCACCGCAGCGATCGTCGCTGCCATCTTCGCGCTCACCGCAGGCACCGTCCGCGCGGACGAGGCCTCCGGTCGTTGGACCGGACAGGTCTCGCTCTGGGGTAACTACTATTGGGAGACGTCCACGCGCGTCGAAGCGCCGGGCGCTTCGTTCCGGCTCTCGAGCCCCGACGGCGTCGACGTGCACGGCGACTACTTGATGGACGCGATCACGAGCGCGTCGGTCGCCTCCGGCGCGGGCAACGCCGATCTGCGCTTCACCGAGATCCGGAACCAGGGAAACCTCGGCGTCGGCCACGAGTTCGATCTCGGCACCGAGCAGCTGCGCCTCGACGTGAGCGGCCGCGTCAGCGTGGAGCCCGACTACGTGGCGACCGGCGTGACGCTCTCGGGCGTGCTCTCGATGGCCGAGCGCTGCTCGCTCCTCGGCTTCTCGCTCGGCTACATCCACGACGACGTCGGACAAGTGATCCAGGGCGGTGGCGCGGGCGCGGCGCTCAGCAACCGCGGTCGCGTCGGTCAGCTCGAAGGCATCCAGGCGGGCATCTGGTTCAGTCAGATCCTGACCGCGACGAGCGTGCTCACGGTCGGCTACGACCTCGTGCACAACAACGGCTTCCTGCAGAACGCGTATCGACAGGTGCCGATCGGCGGCGGCGCGCCCGTCCCCGAGCACCACCCCGACATGCGCACGCGGCACAGCTTCTACGGCCGTCTCGCGTGGATCGTTCCGGAGTCGGACACCGCGTTCCACCTGCTGTACCGCGTGTACGTCGACGACTGGGGTGTCGGCGCGATCACGCCCGAGGCGCGCATCTACCAAGGCCTCGGCGGCGGCGTGACGCTTCGTTTCCGGTACCGCTACTACAACCAGACGCACGCGTTCTTCGCACCGCCGATCGGCGGGTACACGAACACGATGGACTCGCCGTACGTCACCGCCGATCAGAAGATGATGGCGTTCGAGAACCATCTCTTCGGTCTGCACATGCTCATGCAGCTGAGCTTCCTCGCCGAGTCGCCGCTCGCGTTCGTCGCGCAGGGCCGCTTCATCCTGAGCTTCGATTACTACCTGCAGGGCAGCCGCTTCGGCGACGCGGTGATCGCTCAGGCCGGCGTCGAGGTACCCTTCTGACGATGCGAAAGCTCCTCTTCGTCACGGCGTTTCAGATGTCGTGGCTCGCCTTCGGCTGTGGCCCGTCGGTCGTCGGTCGCGCATGCGACAGCAGCGATCCGTGCCCGGCCAACTTCGCGTGCGCGGCTGCGCACGACGGCACCACGCGCTGCATGCGCGAGTGCAACCTGAGCGAGACCGTGTGCAGCGACGGGACGGTGTGCCTGCCGCTCGGAGGCTCGCCGATGGGAGGCGCATGTTACCTCGGCGGCAACGTCGGCTTCGGGCAGGCCTGCACCGGGGACCTCGACTGCACGCGCACGGCGATCTGCGTGAGCAACCCGGCCACCGGCGCGACGCAATGCATCGTCGCTTGCAATCTCGACGGCACGCACGCCTGTAGCGGCGGCCTGACCTGCCAGCCGACCAGCGGCTCGACTGCGGGTTACTGCCCGCAGCTGTGATCTACATTCCCGGCGACTGCGACTGCTCGAAGTGGAGCGTCGCGCCGTGTGCGATCTGCGACTGCGAGATCCGAACGCGCGGGATCGCCGTGCCGTTCAGCGTGAGCGACGTGACGTACGGATAGGGCTCCCACGCGCTCGGGGCCTCGATCGCGAGATCGCCACCGGGCAGGTGCAGCGTCGCGTGCGAGAAGAGCGGCGAGCCGATCACGTACTGATCGCTGCCTGCGAGCGGATAGAAGCCGAGCTCCGTGAACAAGAGCCACGCGCTCATCGTGCCGCCGTCGTCGTTGCCCGGAAGGCCATTCGGTCCTTCCTTGTAGAACGCACGCAGCGCCCAGCGCGCCCACACCTCGGTCTCGTCGGGCGAGCCCCAGAGCGCGAAGAGATACGGCACGTGGATGTCCGGCTCGTTGCCCTGCCAGTACCAGACGGGCGGCGCAGGCGTGTGACGCTCGGCCTGCGAGTGCGCGAAGAAGTCGCGCAGACGCGAGAGCGCCATGTCGGTGCCGCCGAGCGTCGTGGCGAGCCCGTCCGGATCGTGCGGCGCGAGCCAGAGATACTGACGCGCGTCGCCCTCGGCGAAGCTGTCGTCCCAGACGTTCGGGTTCACGGTGACGAACGATCCGTCCGCGTGGCGGTTGACGAACCAACCGACGCTCGGATCGTAGTTGTTCCGGTAGTTGAGCGAGCGGCCATGGAAGCGTGCCTCGTCCGTCGTGAGCCCGAGCTCGTGCGCCATGTGCGCGATCGAGTCGTCGGCGATCGAGTACTCCATCGTCATCGCCGCGCTGCCCTCTTCGCGCGAGACGTAGCCGAGCGTCGTGTAGCTCCCGACGCCGCCGCGCCCGGGCCGGGTTCCATCGGCGATCGGCACGAACATCTCGTAGGCGTGCATCAGATCGAAGTCGCGCACGCCGCGCGCCCAGCTGTCGTAGACGATCACGGCCGCCGGATCGCCGATCATGCCGTCGGTCTCGCCCGTGCCGAGCGGCCAGCGCGGGTACTGCCCGAGCGCCTCGGCCATCGCCATCATCGAGCGCACGAAGTCGTTCTGCGTGGTCGGATCGATGAGCGAGATCAGCGAGTGCAGCGTGCGGTACGTGTCCCACATCGAGAAGTCGGTGTAGTAGGTGAAGTCGCTCGCCGTCGCGATCATCTGATCCATGCCGCGGTAGCGGTGATCGACGTCGGTTGCGAGCGTCGGCATCAAGAGCGAGTGATAGAGGGCGGTGTACGCGAGGCGGAAGTCGCTCTCGTCGCGGCCCTCGAGCTCGAGCACGCCGAGACGCCCTTCCCACTCGGCGACCGCGGCCGCGCGCGCCGCGTCGAAATCGAGCGCGCGATCTTCGGCGTCGAGGTTCGCGCGCGCACCGGCCACGTCGACGAACGACACGGCGACCGCGGCGCGCACCACCGCATGCGGCGGGAACGTGACGTAGAGGCCACCCGTGACGTCGGTGCGGCTGAGCGCGTCCGCGTGGAGCATGCCGGGCTCCCAGGTGCCGTGCGTCGTGAACGCCGTGTCGAAGCGCATCACGAAGTACATCGTCACGCCGCCGAAGCGGTCCGAGTATCCACCGGAGAAATGGACCGATCCGCTGATCTCGTGCGCGACCGGATCGAGCGTGCCAGTCGCCGCGACGATCGTGACGCCGTCCTGCGTGTGCGCGAGATCGACGAAGATCGCGGCCTCACCGCTCGTCGGGAACGTGATGCGATGGAAGCCCACGCGCGCCGACGCGGTGAGCTCCACGCCGATGGGGCTCGCCGCATCGCCGATGGACACCTCGTAGCGGCCGGGCGCGGCGTGCTCGGTGCCGGCGATCATGGGCGCGATGAGCCCGGTCACCGGCGTGGTGCGATCGACGGTGGCGCCGATCGCAGGCATGAGCGCGACGACGCCGTAGTCGTTGATGCCCGTGCCGTGCATGCGCGTGTGGCTGAAGCCGCTGATGTGCGTGTCGCCCGAGTGGTAGCCGGACGTATGTGTGAACGTCGCGGCGAGGCCCATCGAATTGCACGAGTCCGCGCCCGGACGGATCATTCCGAACGGCCACTGCGGGCCCGGATGCGCAGCGCCCAGATCGTTGAAGCCCACGCCGCCGGTGCCGATCATCGTGTCGACCCACTGCGCGAGCGGCGTCGCAGCCGCGTGCGTCGCGGGGAGCGGGCCGGCATCGCCCGGTCCGACGTCGGGCGCCCAAGCATCGATGCGCGGTGCGTCCGTGCCGGCATCGGCCGAGAAGGCATCCGGCGCGTCGGGCGGCGGCGTCGAACATGCGCCGAGCGTCGAGCCCAGAGAGAGAGCCAAGAGGGCGATGCACGTGCGCATGGAAAGAACAGGATACCTGGGAACAAAGCACCCCGCGCGGGGCGTCTGCGCCCCGGAGGCTTCCATGTCGCTCGGTCGGGCTTGTCGCATCGCCGTCGTCCTCGCCATCGCGGGATTCGTCCTGTTCGTCGATTCCGTTTCCAAGGCCTGGGCCGTGGGCACGTTGCACGACGCAGACCTGGTGCTCGTGCCGCGCGCGCTCGAGCTCACCTATGCGGAGAATCCCGGCGTGGCGTTCTCGATGTTCGCGGAAGCGCCCTCGATCGTGCGGCTAGGCGTGCTTCCCGCGCTCGCGCTCGCCTCGGCGCTGCTCTTCTTCTTCCGCGCGTCGCGTCGGGGCGGAACGAGCACCGCGCGGATCGCCGCCGCGCTCGTCGTCGGCGGCGCGCTCGGGAGCCTGCTCGAGCGGCTCCGGCTCGGGCACGTGATCGACTTCATCCACGCGCACGCGGGCACGTGGCTCGACTATCCGGTGTTCAACGTGGCCGACGTCGCAGTGTTCGCCGGCGTCGCATTGCTGGTGCTCGATGCGTCCCGAAGGTCTACGACGACGACGCGCGATCCAGCCGGCTGAGCGCCTCGTCCATGCTGCGATGCACCAATGTCTCGAGGTGCACGAAGGGCCAGAGCAGACGCGCCAGCCCATGCAGCTCCGACGAGATCGCCCACGTGAGCTCGGTGCCGGTCCCGCTCGTGCGAAGCTCGAACGTCTGATGCGAGGCGCCGCCGAGGCGACCCCCGAAGGTGACGTTGTCCATCTCGATGCGCTCGGGCGTGATCGAGACGATCGTCGTGCGCGCGCCGCTGCCATCCGCATCGCGCCGCTCGACCCACGCGCCGACGCCCGCGCTCACGGCCGAGTACGAGATCGACGGAGGCACGGGCGTCATGCTCGGCCACGGATCCCACGACTCGAACGTGCGCAGGTCGGTGACGAAGGTGGCGACGCGCGCGGGAGGCGCGCTCAGCGTGCGCGTGCGATCGATGCGATACGAGGCGGGCTGCGAGAGATAGAGGACGAGGAGCCCGAGCATCCCCATCCCGACGACGAAGAAGACGAGAGCGAGAAGGGTTCGGGCCACGCGCACGCGCGCATCGTACGATGCGGCCGATGTCCGACAAGAAGAGCCCCTTCGCGTCGCTCGTGGCGCTGAAGAACACGCTACCCGAAGGCACGGCGCCCGCACCTGCCGCACCACCGAAGAAGGACGATCCGTTCGAGGCCAAGGTCGTCGTCGCGAAGTCGCGCAAGGGACGCGGCGGCAAGACGGTGACGATGGTGACGGGCGTGAAGGCCGCCGCGAGAGAGAACGTGTGTCGTGATCTCAAGAAGGCGCTCGGCTGCGGCGCGACGATCGAAGACGACGCGATCGCCGTCGGCGGCGACGTGGGCGATCGCGTGCGGGCGTGGCTCGAGCAGCACGGCGCGCGCCGGATCGTGATGGGCAACTGATGCGTGCGCTCGCGTTGGCCTCGCTGCTGATCGGATGCGGAGCCGCAGCGCCGCACACCGCGCCTCCACCGACGCCGACCACCACTACCACGACCGCCGCACGCTTCGCGGATCACGGTCCGATCACGCTCCGCTCGCGCGCGCCCGAGGCGCAGCCTCCGTTCTACGCCGAGCTCGCCGCCGATGGATCGGTGACCGGCACGCGCTGCGGCGCGACGCGCTTCACCGACGAGGGCGTGCTCGAGCGCGAGGGCGCGGTGGTGGCGCGCGTGAGCGACGCGCTCGCGATCGAGACGGCCGACGGAACGCCGACCGGCTGGCACGTCGAGGGCGACGCGCTGATCGGCTCGGGCTTCACGCTCGCCTCCGGCGCGATCACCTCGAGCGATGCGGAAGTGCCTGCGATCGCGGTCGATCCCGCCACGAGCGAGAATACGCTCGTGCTCGCGTTGTTCGCGACGCTCCTCGTGTGCGACGACGCCGGGCCGTAGCCGGCACGAGCCGTGCTGTTCCACGGGCTCTTGGCACTCGACGGCACAGGAGCTCTTCATGACACCGCTCGCGCGCGCTTGGCTTCGTCGGATCTCGCTCGGTCTGCCGATCGCAGGGCTCTCGGTCGGCGCGCCGCTCGTGCTGACGATCGCAGCCTGCCAGTGTCCGGGCGTCACGGACGAGGCCCACTCGTTCCCGATCACGGGCGATCAGGCGGCACTGCTGCTCGATCAAGACGGTCGGCCCATCGCGGCCGCCTGCCGCTCGTTGTGCACGGAGCTCGCCCGCGGCACCGTGGTCGACGGCGCCACGACGGATGGCGGTCTCGGCACGGTTCCGTCGAACATGTTGGCGACACCATCGACGTGCGAGGTCGTGTCGGTGGACGCGATGCTGGAAGCGCGCTGCCACTGGTCGGAGCTGCCGCCGTGTCTCGCCGGTCGGCGGCCCGAAGGCCTCGAAGAGGTCCCGCTCCGCGCGCCGACGGCCGGCGAATGGCTCGCACGCATGGCCTGGATGGAGGCTGCGTCGGTCGATGCGTTCGAAGATCTCGCGCGCGAGCTCGCTTCGTTCGATGCACCGCGCACGCTCATCGAGAGCGCGCGTGCCGCCGCCGGCGACGAGCGTCGTCATGCGGTCGCGATCGGACGCTTGGCGATCACGCGCGGTGCCGTACCCACGAAACCCTCGCGGTCGGCGCATCCGATGCGATCGCTCCTCGCGATGGCGATCGACAACGCGCGCGAAGGCGGCGTGCGCGAGACGTTCGGCGCGCTGCTCGCGAGCCACCAGGCGAGCTTCGCCCGCGACGTCGACGTGCGGATGACGATGGCGGCGATCGCGCGCGACGAGGCGCGTCACGCGCTGCTCTCCGATCGCATCGATGCGTGGGTGCGGCCGCGCGTCGGCAGCGTCGCGCTCGATCAGGAGCGCTCGGATGCCGCGCGTGCGCTGGAGGCGACGATCGCGACCGAGTGCGACGACGAGAGTGCCGCTGCGCTCGGGCTTCCGTCGCTCGAGCTGCAGCGCAACATCATCCGCGCGCTCGCCTGACCACTTCGTCGGCCGTCTCGGCATCGACGCCGTACCAGAACGCGATCGCGTCGCGCACCTCGATCTCCGAGCGATCGGCGAGCGTCCGAGCCCGGCGCTCGGGCTCGTGCGGATGGAAGCGGAAGATCCACGGCGCGAGCTGCCGCGTGATCTCGCCCTCACACACGCCCTCGATCACCTCGATGCCCGCATCGCGCAGGATCTTCAGGCCCGCGCCGTCGACGCGCGGGTTCGGATCGAGGATGCCGGTCACGACGCGTCGGATACCGCGCGCCACGATCGCGTGCGCGCACGCCGGCGTTCGTCCGTGGAACGCGCACGGCTCGAGCGTCGAGTAGAGCGTGACCGTGCCGAGCGGCACGCTCGCCTCGTGCATCGCGACGATCTCGGCGTGGTCTTCGCCCGGGCCCTGCGTGTGACCGCGCGCGACGATCGCGCCCTCCGCGTCGGTGAGCACGCAGCCGACCCACGGGTTGTCGCCCGTCTTGCCGCGCGCGCGCTCGGCCTCGACCATGGCCGCGCGCATCGCGCGAACGTGATCGGGACCGGCCGTGCCTCGAGAGGAGGTCACCCGAAGGTGGGCGTCGCGCCGGTGCTCGCGAAGCCGCCTTCGCCGTGCTCGAAGAGCTCGGTGAGGTTGCCGCCCGAGGCCTCGGAGATCGATTCGATGCGACGCGAGCCATCGGCGCCGCGCGCGAGACGCACGACGACCTGGACCGCGCTCGAGACGAGCGCGTTTACGCCATCGCGACCGCCGACGAGCGACGCGAGGGACTCGAGGTGATGCAGGACCGCTTCGCCCGAGGCGGTGCGCACGCCGACGATGGTTCCGCTGCCGCGCGAGGCTGCGAGCACGAGCGCTTCGCGCGCCTCGCCGCCACGCACGCCGTCGATGACGACGCGATCGGCGCGCAGACGGCTCGCTCGCACGAGCAGCTCCGAGAAGCTGGTGCCCGCCGCGGCCAGACGCACCGCGCGCGGGTTGGCGATCGGCAGCTCGCTCATCGCCTCGATCACGAGCAGGCGCTCGTCGGAGCCGCCCATCGCGGCGAGCACGCTGACGAGCTGCGCGACGCCGGCGTCGGACGGGCCGACGACCACGACGTTGCGACGCGTCGCGATCGCCTTGCGCAGCGTGCTCAGCATGTCGGCCGAGAGCATGCCGGCGCTGACGAGCGACTCGCCGGAAGGCGCGGGCCGACCGACGCGTCGGATCTCCACCAGCGCGCCGCCGACGGCGACTGGCGGAAGGATCGCGAGGATGTGCGTGCCGTCGGGAAGCGTCGCCTCCGCAATCGGGCGCGACGCATCGAGCTGCACGCGCGCACGCGAGAGCAGGTGGCGCGCGACGCGAGTGACGGAGTCACCCGAGGTGAAGCGCTGCCCGGTCGCGGTCAGGCCGTTGCCGCGATCGACGAGCACGCTGGTGCCCTCGACCACGATCTCGAGCACGCCGACCTCTTCCATGAGCGCGCCGAGCGGGCCCAGGCCCTCGGGACCGAGCTCGATCGTGCGGAACTCGTGGACGACGTCCGACGCGGCCGCGCCACCCATGACTCGCGGTGCTTCGATCGCGCGCGAGGTCTCGCGCGGGCTCTCCATGCGCGCGGGCGCCGGAGCTTCGCGCTGCGGTGGTGCCTCGCGCTGCTCGCGCTGCGGAGGCGCTTCACGTTGTGCCGGTGCTTCGCGCTGGGGAGGCGGCGCATCGGTGCGCATCGCGGCCTCACGCTGCGCAGGCGCCTCGCGCTGCGCCTGGAGCGGGCCGCTCGGCGAGCGCGCCGGCTGCACGACGCGCGGCGAGGGCACCGCCGTTTCTTCCGCGGGCTCTTCGTCGAGCGCGAAACGATCGGCACCCGCCGGCATCGGAGGCGGCTCCGACGGAGGCGACTCTTGGCGCGGAAGCGGCGGCGGCGCGGGCGCGATGGGCGCCGGCGGTCCGAAGCCTCCACCACCGGGACGCGGCGGCGGCGGTGCCGAGCGCGCGCCTCCACCGAGCGGCGGAGGCCCACCCATCGGCGCGGGAGATCCGCCGAAGCCGCCTTGAGGCGAAGCTCCCATCGGCGCGGGAGATCCGCCGAAGCCACCGCCCGGAGGCGGACCGCCCATCGGCGCGGGAGATCCGCCGAAG
>CAYSCF010000017.1:0-8982 GCA_964429305.1 uncultured Sandaracinaceae bacterium
CGGCTCAGCGGCCGAAGAACACCGAGACGACGAAGACGACGACCACGGCGAGGAAGCCTCCGACCGTGATCGTCATCGGCGTCGGCGTCGGGAGCGAGTGTCTGGCACCGGACGCGGGCGCGCCGCGCTCGTGCCGCAGGTCGTCGATCTCGTGCTGCGCCTTGGCGAGCTCGTGCGTCAGTTCGCGCTCGCGCGACGTGGGCGTCACGGTGCTCAGGGTGTCTGGCACCTTCTCCGCAGCGGCTCGGAGCGACTCGATCTCGTGCTCCAGCGCCTCGATCCGAGCATTCGCCGCATCCAGCGATTCACGGTAGGCCATCCTGGAAGAACACGCCGGGCACAGGCGCTATTCTCGCCGGCTCACGCTCGATCCGCCCGCCCTCTTGACCGAGCCCTCCCCGCGTGCTTATTTCCCGCGCTCTTTTCGCGGGTCCCCGCAAAAGACGAACGTTTTCCGCGAGGCATTCCAGACCTCGCCATCTGATCGAGGAGCTCCCCGTGTCCAAGCGCACCTACCAACCCCACGCCACGCGCCGCCAGCGCACGCACGGATTCCGCGCGCGCAATGCCACCAAGAACGGCCGCAAGGTGCTCAATCGCCGCCGCGCCAAGGGCCGTCACCGGCTCGCAACGCTCGGTTACAAGAAGTAAGAGCTCGCTCCCGAGCCGGGAGCAGCCGTGGATCTGTGATGGGTGAGCACGATCTCTCCAGGGAGAAACTGCTCGCCACCGATCGTCTGAAGCGACGCGCCGATTTCGAGCGTGTGCAGTCGAGAGGTCGGAAGGTCCACAGCGCGCGATTCCTCTTTCTCGTGCTCCCGCGCGAGGACGACGGAAAAGTGGCCCGGCTCGGTCTCACGGTGACGCGCAAGGTCGCGAACGCCGTGGGCCGGAACCGCATCAAGCGCGTGCTGCGCGAGGTGTTCCGGAAGAACCGGGCCTTCTTTCCGCTCGCGTGCGACGTCGTCGTCATCGCGAAGGATCGCGCCCCTGGCCTCGGCTACGAGGACACGCGCGCCGAGATCGAACAGTCCTCCGCCGCGCTCCACCGGGCCGGCTCCGCGAGACCTCTCGAGGCTGCCCAGACGAGCGGGGCGCGGAATCAGAAGAAGCGAGGTCCGGTTCGAGGAAGCGGGCTGCTTGCCGGGAGTGACAAGAAGGAGGAACGGTGATGGCGCGCCTCTTCCTCTTCTTCATCCAGATCTACTGGTGGACTCTCTCGCCGATCATCGGCAGCGTCTGCCGATTCCAACCGACCTGCTCCCGCTACACCGCGACCGCGATCCAGCGCTTCGGCGCTGCCCAAGGAACCTGGCTCGGCGTCAAACGTATCTGTCGCTGTCATCCCTTTCACCCGGGCGGGTTCGATCCACCGCCAGAGCTGCCACCCAACGTGAGACCCGTCGTCGACATGACACCGAGGAGCGCATCGCGTGGGCGATAACGAAGGCGGCCGTTCGTGGTCGACGATCCTGATCGCCGGCGCGGCGTTCATGGCCGTCTACTACGGCTCGCAATATTTCCTCGGCGATCAGACTCCCGAAGCGGGTGACGATCCGGCGACCGCCGGCATGACGGCCGAAGAGCTCGCGCAGCAAGCCGAGGCCGCCGAAGAGCGATCACGCCTCCGCGGCGAGCAGCTCCAAGAGCTCACGATCACGACCGACGAGTTCGAGGCGACCGTCGACAACCTCGGCGGCGGGCTCTCGCACTTCCGTCTGCTCGGCGAGCGCTTCCACGACGCACAGGGCGCCGCGCAGGATCTCGTCACGACGTGGGACGAGCACTACCGCCCGATGCGCATCACGCTGCCGGGCGCGCCGATCCCCGACGACGCGATCTGGACGCTGCGCCAGGTGAGCCCGCGCGAGGTCGAGCTCCGCTGGGCCGGTCAGGGCCTCGAGATCGTTCGCTCGATCTCCGCAGGCGTTGGCCCCTATCAGCTCTGGCAGACGGTCGTCGTGCGCAACGTCGGCTCGGGCGCGCGCCGCACGCCGCTCTACGAGCACACGTACCACTACGTGCAGATCGCCAACGAGGGCGGCGGCATGTTCGGCGGTCGCTCGCCCAACATCAGCCAGGGCATCTGCCGCACCGACGAAGACGTCGTGCGCAAGGATCACGAAGCGCTGCAGAACGCGCACGGCTACGGCGGCGGCGTCGACTACACGGGCATCGAGAACGTGTACTTCGTGCAGGCGCTCGCGCCCTCGGGCGAAGCGGCTGGCCGCTGCGGTCTCGTCGCCTCGCATCGCAGCGCCCAAGGCAGCACCGACATCGACGGCAATCTCTTCGAGTCGACGCTCGAGTACGGCTCGGTCGACATCGCGCCGGGCGCCGAGCACAGCTGGACGACGCTCGCGTTCATCGGCCCGAAGGACTGGCACGCGCTCGAAGCGGCGGGCCATCACCTGCCCGACGTCGTGAACCTCGGCACGTTCGCGATCATCGCGCGTCAGTTCGCCAACGCGCTCGGCTGGCTCTACCTGCACGTCGGCAACTGGGGCCTGGCGATCATCATCCTCACGTTGATCGTGAAGCTGCTGCTCTTCCCCGTCGTGAACCGGCAGTTCCAGGCGATGGCGCCGATGCGCAAGCTCAAGCCGGAGATGGACCGGATCAACGCCGAGTACAAAGACGACATGGAGCGTCGGCAGCGCGAGATCATGCTGCTGTACCAGAAGCACGGCATCAATCCGGCCGCGCAGATGCTCGGCTGCTTGCCCGTGTTCCTGCAGATGCCGGTGTTCTTCGCGCTCTACACGTCGCTCTCGACGAACATCGAGCTCTACCACCAGCCGTTCGTCTTCTTCTGGACCGATCTCTCGGCGCGCGATCCGTACTTCGTGCTTCCGGTGATGCTGAGCGGGCTGATGTTCGTGCAGCAGAAGATCATGCCGAACGCAGGCATGGATCCCGCGCAGGCGCGCATGATGCTCTACATGATGCCGCTCATGATGGGCGCCTTCATGCTGTTCCTGCCCTCGGGCCTGTGCCTCTACATGCTGACGAACAGCGCGCTCTCGATCGCGCAGCAGCAGCTGAACTTCTGGCGCGCGAATCGGGAAGACGCGCGCAAGGGCGACGGACCTCCGCCGCCTCCGGCCGTCGTGGCCAAGACCGACAAGGCAGTGACGAGCACGAAGGGCTCGGGGAGAAGTCGCCGTGGTTGAAGAACGCAAGAACGAAGAGATGGAAGGCGCGCTGCTGTTCGACGACGAGGACGAAGGTCGTGGCGGCGGAGGCGGCAAAGGCCCGCACTCCACGGGCGCGCCCGGCGATGGCAAGGCCGAGGACGCGATGGAGTTCCTCTCGGGGCTCGTCTACCGCATGGGTCTCTCGGCGCGCGTGACCGTGCGCGAAGACGGCGAGCGCGTCGTGCTCGACGTCGCCGGACCGGACGCGGGCCGAGCGATCGGCAAGAAGGGCATGACCCTCGACGCGATGCAGTTCCTCGTGAACAAGGTCGTCAATCGCTTCCCCGACTCGCGCCGCTACATCGTGGTCGACTCGGGCGACTACCGCGATCGTCACGACGAGGGCTTGATGAGCCTCGCGCAGCGCGAAGCCAAGCGCGCGGTCGACTCGGGTCGCGTCGTGACGCTCGAGCCGATGCCGGCGCGTGATCGCCGCGTCATCCATCTCTCGCTCGCGAAGTTCACGGGCATCCAGACGAAGTCGAGCGGCGAGGGCATCGGCCGCCGCATCCAGATCATCCCGGCCAACCGCAGCGGCGGTGGCGGCGGTGGCGGTGGCGGTCGTGATCGCGGCCGCCGTGACGACCGTGGCGGTGGTGGCGGCGGCGGCGGTGATCGTCGCCCGCGCGGCGGTGATCGCGATCGCGATCGTCTCCCGCAGCCGCTGCCCGAAGCGCCGGTCCGCGACGACGCGGATCGCGACGAGTAGCCCGCGCGCCGTGCGAAACGAACGACGCCTCGGTCGAATCCGACCGAGGCGTTCTTCGTTTCGGGGTCGGTGTTGACAGGGAGCCCGCGTCTCTGGACGCTCGGATCATGCGCTCGCACGCGATCCGGTCGCTCCCACTGCTCGCGCTCGCCTGCACGGGATGCATGGATGGCCCGATCGCCGAGATCGATACGGGGATCGACGCGGACGATCGCGACGCGGGCGGGCTCGTCGACGCGGCGAGGACGCGCGATGCAGGTCCCGCGTTCTTCGACGCGTTCGTTCCGCCCCCCGATGCGGGTCCCCGCCTCTTCGACACGAACATTGGGGACGCGAGCGGCGCGTGCGCCGCACCCCGACATCTCTATACAATCGGTGCCGGCAACTTCCCCATCTCCATCGCGGAGGCTGCCGGGTACCTCTACGTCGTGAGCCCTAGCGAGGGGGTGAACGTCGTCGACGCGCGCGATCCCAGCGCGATGAACGCCGTCGCCGGCACGATCTCGATCTCGCAGCCCGCTGGTGTCGCGGCGCGCGACGGGACGATGGTCGTGACAGGCCAGGCGACGGTCCCGAGCTACCAGGTGTACGTCTTCGATACGACGACGCCGGCGACGCCGCACATGCTCTACGTCCTCGACGACGGGACGTTCTCGACGCGCGTGCTGATGATGGGCTCGCTGGTGCTGGACGTCGGGTACGCGGGCCTGGCAACGTGGGCGCTCGGCGCGACGAGTGGCAGGGAGGTGGGATCCGTCACCGCGGCCGGCGGTCCCGAGCTCTCCGTCGACCGCGACGGAGATCGCGTCGCCGTTGCGAGCGCTCACGGGCAAGTCTTCGTGATCGACGTGTCGGCCCCGGCGGCACCGAGGATCGAAGCGATGGGGTCGACGGGCACGCAGACGTACTCGGTCGCGCTGGCGGGCAACCGCGTCTACGTCGGGGGCGACGACGGCATCACCATGATGACGGTCTCCGGCACCACGATCGACGTCGACGCCACCGTGAGGTTCGTGTCCGCGATCTGGGCCATGGCCCGCTGGCGCGATGCTTTGGTGGTCGTCACTCAGTACGGTGGCACTTACATCGTCGATCCGAACGATCCGATGATCCATCGCGCCGAGGTCGATGCGAGCGGCTGGGCGATCGCGATCGACGACGCGGACGTCGCGTTCATCGTGGATGGACCGAACGCGTCGGTCACGTCCGTCGATCTCTGTCCGTGACGTCCGGTGCTTCGTCGTCGGTCGCGGAGACGAGCTCATCGTCCTCGACCTCGACGCGGACGCGCGACGCGATGGGGCGAGCGCGAGCGCGATCACGGCGAGAGCCACGCGTGCAGACCGACGTCGTTCGCCGCGAAGCGTGAAGCGATGAACGGCGCGGGCGAGCACGCCATCATCGTCTTCTGCAGCCACTCCCCGGAGTAGCCCGCGCGGCATCCGAACGAACGACGCCTCGGTCGAATCCGACCGAGGCGTTCTTCGTTTCGGAGACGCTCGCTCAGCGCGTGTGCGTGAGGAACCAGTCGTAGATGCTCATGTCGTACGGCGTGTTGCCGGGCGCCGCGTCCACGACGGGATACGTGGCCGCGTTCATGCCCGTCAGATCGTACGTGAGGTTCCAGTCGTCGTGCCCGCGGTTCGCGTAGAGCGTGTAGCGCGGCGCGAACGTCGGGCCCGGTGAGCAGGCCTGCATCATGTCGTACGACGGCGTGCTGTTCGCGCTCGCGGCGGTGATGCCGCTGTCGTTGGCCCCGTGGAAGTACCAGATCGGTACCTGACGCCACGAGCACTCGGTGCCGGGCATCGAGAAGTAGCCGGAGATCGGCAGCACGGCGGCGACGATCCCGCCGGAGGTCGTCGCGAGATAGTTCTCCATCGGCTCTGCGCCGCCCGAGTAGCCGGTGAGGTAGATGCGGTGCGGATCGACGTCGTAGTTCGCGATCGCGAACGCGATGTAGCGCTGCAGCACGTCGCCACGACGCTCGAAGATGTCGGCCATCTGCGGCGAGAGCACCACGAACCGATGGCCGGGATCCCACGTGTCGTTCTGGATCTGCAATGGCAGGCCCTGGGTGATCACGCGGCCGAGATCGCTCGTGCCGTTGCCCACTTCACCATCGCCGTGGAGCGCGATGATGAGCGGCCAGTCGGTGCGAGACGAATAGCTCGACGGCACATACTCGTAGTAGCCGAGCTCGGCGCAGGTCGCGCCCTTCATGCGTGCGGTCTGCACGCCTGGTGTCGGCGCCGCGATCGCGGGGCTGCATCCGTCCGGTCGAGGCCCGCTGTCCGTGGGTGGCACGTACGCATCCACCATGGGGGCCACGTACGCATCTGCCATCGCGACGAACGCATCCACGCCCGTGTCTAGCGCGGGCGGCGTGTACGCGTCGACGTTCGCGTCCGGACGCGGCCCGGTGTCGGTACGGGGGCCGGTGTCGACGGCGCCGTCGATGGCGTGGCCGGCATCCGGCGTGACCTGCCCGTCCCCCGTCGTCGCGGGCGAGTCGCAACCGGCGAGCGCCCCAGGACATCCGAGCAGAACGAGAAGACCGAGACGAACGACGTGTCGATGCATCTGCCGACGCTATCACCGCGGCTCACGGCGCCCAGGGCTGGCGCGCGCGACTGACGAAAATCGCAGGTCGCGAGTACCATCCAGGCCATGACTGCCCTCACCGAAGAATCGACCTATCGCGCGCTGGGCGCGCACCGCAAGTCGCTCGACTCGTTCTCCATCGCAGGCGCGCTCGCGAGCGATCCCGGACGCGCGTCCGCGATGACGTTCGTGCACGAGGACATGCGCGCCGATCTGAGCAAGTCGCTCGCGACGACGGAGACGCTCGGCCTGCTCGTGAAGCTCGCCGAGGCACGCGGTCTGCCGGCGCGGATCGAGGCGATGTTCACGGGCGAGAAGATCAACGTGACCGAGCACCGCGCGGTGCTGCACGTCGCGCTGCGGAATCGGAGCAACCGTCCGATCCTCGTCGATGGCAAGGACGTGATGCCCGAGGTGAACGCGGTGCTCGCGAAGATCCGCGGCTTCGTCGAGCGCGTGCAGTCGGGCGCGTGGAAGGGCGCGACGGGCAAGGAGATCACCGACGTCGTGAACATCGGCATCGGCGGATCGGATCTCGGGCCGCTCATGGCGTGCGAGGCGCTCGAGCCCTACTGGCATCCGCGCATCACGCCGCACTTCGTGTCGAACGTCGATGGCGCGCACCTCGGTCGGATGATCAAGCGACTCGATCCCGAGACGACGCTCTTCGTCGTCGCGAGCAAGACGTTCACGACCGAAGAGACGCTCAGCAACGCGAAGTCCGCGCGCGGCTGGCTGACCAAGAAGCTGGGCGATCAGGCGGTCGCCAAGCACTTCGTCGCGGTCTCGACGAACGCCAAGGAGGTCGGCGCGTTCGGGATCGACACCGCCAACATGTTCGAGTTCTGGGACTGGGTCGGCGGCCGCTACTCGCTCTGGAGCGCCATCGGTCTCTCGATCGCGCTGACGGTCGGCATGGACGCGTTCGAAGAGATGCTCGCGGGCGGCCACGCGATCGACGAGCACTTCCGCAACACGCCGCTCGATCGGAACCTGCCGGCGCTCATGGGCCTGCTCGGCGTGTGGCACGCGCACTTCTGGAACGCGCACACGCACGCGGTGCTGCCGTACGACCAGTCGATGCATCGGTTCGCGGCGTACCTGCAGCAGGGCGACATGGAGTCGAACGGCAAGGGCGTGACGCTCTCGGGCGAGCGCGTGACGTGGGACACCGGGCCGATCGTGTGGGGCGAGCCCGGCACGAACGGTCAGCACGCGTTCTATCAGCTCATCCATCAGGGCACGCGCCTCGTGCCCATCGACTTCCTCGCGCCGATGAAGACGAAGTACCCGCTCGACGCGTACGCCGGCATCGATCATCACGCGATCCTCCTCGCGAACGTGATCGCGCAGAGCGAGGCGCTCGCGCTCGGCAAGACGCGCGCTCAGGTCGAGGCCGAGCTGAAGAAGAGCGGCATGGCGGAGGGCGAGATCGAGAAGCTCGCGCCGCACAAGGTCTTCCTCGGCAATCGACCGAGCAACGTGATCTTCTTCGACGAGCTCACGCCGCGCACGCTCGGCAAGCTCATCGCGCTCTACGAGCACCACATCTTCACGCAGGGCGTCGTGTTCGGCGTGAACAGCTTCGATCAGTGGGGCGTCGAGCTCGGCAAGCAGCTCGCCAAGACCGTGCTCGGCGAGCTCAGGGGCGGCGCCGCACAGCCGCACGACGTCTCGACGAAGGCGCAGCTCGCCGACGTGATGACCCGCCGCAAGAAGTGATCAGAAGCCCGGATCGCTGACGACGGTCGGGCGCGTGGTCGTCGTCGGCGGCGGGCGACGCACGCCCGTCGTCGGAGGACGAGCACCCGTCGTCGGTGGCGGACGCACGCCCGTCGTCGGAGGACGAGCACCCGTCGTCGGTGGGGGACGCACTCCCGTCGAAGGCGGGCGCGTGGTCGGCGGCGGGCGCACTCCCGTCGAAGGCGGCGGGCGCATGATCGTCGAGGGCGGGCGCAGGCTCGTGACGGGTGGTGGCGTGACGATGGTCGTCGGCGGCGGAGCCACTTCGGTCGGCGGCGGCGCGATGACCACGCTCGTCGGAGGCGGTGGCGTGACGCTCGTCTCCGGCACCGGCGTCGTCAGCGTGTGACCAGAGGCTCCATCGTCGATGGTGGCCTCGTCGCTCTGCATCGCGCGGTAGCCGACCCACGACACGACCGCGAGGAGCACGACGGCGGCGATCGCTGCGGGGACCATCCAGGCCGGGCGCGCAGCGTCAGGAGGCGCATCGGAGGTCGGCCCCGGCGGAAACGAGAGCGGCTTCGGCTTCGCTGCCTCCGCGAGCGCGATCTTCTCGAAGCTCGGAGAGAGCGAGACGGCCGGCTCGTCGACCACGACCGGCTTCTCGACCTCCTTCTTCGCCGCGGGCGGCGGCGGAGGTGGCTTGTGATCGGCGTGATCGTGAGACGCGGGCGGCGGCGGAGGTGGCTTGTGATCGCCATGATCGTGCAGCGCGGCGGGCGGCGGCGG
>CAYSCF010000017.1:9082-46493 GCA_964429305.1 uncultured Sandaracinaceae bacterium
TCCGGCGGAATGCTGATCATCTCCGCCGCGTCCGGATCCGACGGGCGCGGCGCGTCCGGCGGAATGCTGATCATCTCCGCGGTGTCGGGCTCCTCCGCGGGCGGCGCGACGATCGCCGACGGTGGCGCGACGGGGGGCTCGACCTTCGGCGGCTCCGACGGCGCTCCGGCCTCCCTCAGCGCGATCTCGGCGGCTTCCGGCTTCGGCGCCTCGGGCTTCGGGATCGCCACCTTCGGCGCCTCGACCTTCGGCGCCTCGACCTTCGGCGCCTCGACCTTCGGCGCCTCGACCTTCGGCACCAGCGGCGGAAGGAACATCGCCTTCGTCGCCGTCGAGGGAAGCGGCGCGGGCTCGGGCTTCGCGGGCTCGGGCTTCGCGGGCTCGGGCAGTGCCGCGAGCTTCGCTTTCTCTCCCGTCGTCGCCGCGAGGATGTCGGCGATCTCCAGCTCCTCGGTCTGGCGCGACGAGGGCTGCGCCATCGGCGCGTTCGCCGGCCTCAGATCGGTGATGTCGAGCTCTTGCGTCGTGCGCGACGGTGCCGGTCGCGGGATCACGACCGCGGGCTTGCCCGGCCCGATCGGCGCGAGCTTCGCAGCGCCGAGGGCAGGCGACGGCTTCGGGATCGTCGCGGCCTTCGGCAGCGCCGGCGCGGGTGGCTCGCCGATCGCCGATCGCTCGCCGAGCGGCACCGGGCTCGTCGCGACCGTGCGCGCCATGTTCCCCGCCGTCTTGAGCGCGCGACCGAACGCGCCGATCTCCGCGAACCGCTTCTTCGGATCCGGCGAGAGCGCCTTGTCGATCGTGGAGGCGAACGGCGCGAGCTCGCGACGCGCGAGCGTGAGCGTGGGCGCCTTGTCGTTGCCGATCGCGACCGCGAGCCCTGCGATGTCGCGCGCGATGTGAGGTGGCCGACCGCTGAGCGCTGCGTAGACGAGCGCCGCGAGCGACGCTTGATCGGCGAGAGGCCCGTCGATCACCTCGCCGCGCGCCTGTTCGGGGGCGGCGTACGCGACCGGGCCGAGCGACGGCAGCGACGCTCGGGCGCCGAGCTCCTGGCGCACCGACGCGCGATTGAGCGCGAAGCCGATGAGCTTCGGCACCTCTTTGCCTGGCTCACCGACCAGCAACACGTTGCCCGGCTCGACGTCGCCGTGCGCGATTCCCGTCGCATGCACGGCCGTGAGCGCTTCGGACAGCGTGACCGCGATCTCGACCATCCGACCGACCGTCGGGGCCGGCCCAGCCTCGAGCCTCGAAGCCAGGCTCTCCCCCGTGAGCCGCTCGAGCACCAGATACGGCGCGCCGTTCTCTTCCCCTTCGGCAATCGCATGCACCACACTGGGGTGCGTGATCTTCATCAGGGCCTTCGCATGAGCGCGAAAACGTTCCTGGAGCGCGGCCGGCGCGTCTTCTTCGAGCGTCACCACGACGAGCGGCGTTCCTTGGTCGTCGTGGGCGTTCCAGACGGTCCCGAGGTCGCTGTCGCCGAGAGGTACGTCGAGCGTGTATCGTCCCGCGAGCGCAGTCACCCGGCGTTTTTACCAGAGGCAGCATGAAAGCAGTACGTCTAGGCTTCTTTCTGTTGGCACTGCTCGCGTGCGGGCTGCCCCGAGCGGCCAGCGCGCAGGCGGACGACGACGCCGCCCGCGCCCGCCAGCTCTTCTCGGAAGGCGTGGAATTGGCCGGCCAGCACCAGTATGCCGAGGCCGCGCAGCACTTCCGGCAGGCGCTCGCTCTCCGCGATGCGCCCGCGATTCGCTACAATTTGGCCTCGACGCTCTTCGAGGAGCACCAGTACACCGAGGCGCACGAGATCGCGGCCGCGCTCCTGGCGCAGACCGATCTGCCCGATTCCGTCCGCGCGCCGACCCAGGCGCTCGAGCTGCAGATCGGCGCGGCGGCGGCGTTCGTCACGTTCGACATGCCCGAGGGTCTGACCGGTGACTTCGTCGTCGACGGAACGCCGGTCACGGACGTCACGCGCGGGACCGCGGTCGCTCCGGGCCGCCACACGGTGGTCGCCGTCGACGACGGGCGGACGGTCGCCGAGGCCACCTTCGAGCTCGGCTCGGGCGTTCGCCGCGACATCACGCTGACGCGCTCGAGCGGCGAGCACCACGCGGAGCAGACGCCCGCCGGACCGGAAGGACCGATCACCGATCAATGGTGGTTCTGGACCGCGATCGGCGGCGGCGTCGTCGTGCTCGGCGTGATCATCGGCATCGCGATCGGCGTCGCCGACCACAACGCGCACGCGCCGATCGCCGGAAACTTCTCACCGGGTATCCTCTCGTGGTGAGCCGCATCCTCTCGAGCCTGGCGCTCCTGTCCTCGCTGGCCGTCCTCGCGGGCGGCTGCGCGTCGCGGACCGAGGTCATCATCTCGGTCGAGACCGACATCTCGACGCTCGACCAGGTCGAGATCCTCGTCATCGGGCCCTCGGGAACGCAACACTCCGCCACGGCGACGTTCGGCGCGTCTGGCTCGGCGCGGACGCTCGGCGTCACGTGGTCGAGCGGCCCGCTCGCGCCCTTCGTCGCGACGGTCACCGGCTATCGATCCGGCGCGGTCGTGCTCACGCGCACGGCCGAGTTCGAGTTCGTGGAAGGACAGACGCGCGTCGTGCACGTCGATCTGCTCTCGCGATGCGTGGGCATCGTCTGCGGAACGCAACAGACGTGCGGCGACGCGGGCTGTCGACCGCAGCTCCTCGGGCCGAGCGACTACGAGAGCTACACCGGCGCGATCAGCGCGCACGACGCGGGCCCGCCGAGCACGACCGACGCGGCGATGACGATGTCGATGCTCGACTCCGGGACCACGACGCCCGACACCGGCTCCGGCTGCGGCAACGTCACGAGCGATCCGAACAACTGCGGCAGCTGCGGCAACGTCTGCATGCTCGCCCACAGCACCGCGCCGACGTGCGCATCGGGGCGTTGCCAGGTCGGCACCTGCGACACGGGGTTCGACAATTGCGACGGGCGGAACTCCAGCGGCTGCGAGGCCAGTCTGAACACCGACACCCAGAACTGCGGCATGTGCGGTCATCGCTGCTTCGGCGCGACGAGCATGTGCTGCAACGGGACGTGCGCCGCAGGCTGTTGAGGGCGTCCAGAATCTGACCGCCACCCGTCCTGGAACGGGCGTCGAGTCGCGGAAATCCGCGCATTCGGGCAGAGGATTGCGACCCGCCGATCGCAATCGCCGTGTGGGTGAGCGGCCCCGTGGTTGCGTACTCGCCCCGCATGCACTCACGTCTCGGTCACCACCTCGGTCTGCTCGCGATGGTCACGGTCGTCGGCTGCGCTCCGATGGAGGGCGACGAGTCGTACGCCGCTTCCGAGGGCGAGCTCACCGTCTGCGCGCACGGCAGTACGGTCGAGGGCGTCGACGTCTCGTCGTGGCAGGGCCACATCGACTGGACCGCCGTCGCACACGCGGGCATCCGCTACGCGATCGTGCGCATCGGCGACGGCACCTATCACGACCCGGATTTCTCTGCGAACTGGACCGGCGCGCATCACGCCGGGCTCATCCGCGGCGCCTACCAGTACTTCGAGCCGCGCACCGACGCGGTCACGCAGGCGAACATCGTCGTGGCGGCCGTCGGTCATCTGGCGCCCGGCGATCTGCCGGTCACGCTCGACGTCGAGAAGCCCTCGCCCGGCGTCTCGCCGTCGGAGTACGCCGCGGCGATCGGTCGCTGGGTCAACCGCGTGTACGCGGGCACGGGACGACACCCGATCATCTACACGGGCCGCTACTACTGGGATCCGTACGTCGCGAGCTCGGCGTTCAACACGCTGCCGCTCTGGCACGCGCAGTACACGAGCGCGTCGTGCCCGAACATCGACGACCGCTGGCACACGTGGGCGTTCTGGCAGTACACGTCGACCGGCCGCGTGTCCGGCATCTCGGGCAACGTCGATCGCGATCGGTTCAACGGCTCGTTCGCGCAGCTGCAGGCCCTCGCGGGCATCGAGACTTGCGCGGTGTCGTGCTCCGGCAACACGCTCGTGAGCGCGAGCTGCGCTCACACCGATTGCACGGCGTCCGGCTCGCGCTGCGTCACGGCGGGCGGCGCGCACTGCGCGTTCGACGCGTGTCCCGCGACGGGCAGCGCGACGGTCTGCGTCGACGAGCACACGGTCGGTACGTGCGCGACCGGCGTCGTCACGCGTCATGCGTGCGCGGCGCACCAGATCTGCTCGACGGCGGGCGGCGCGACCGCGCACTGCGAGAGCACGACCTGCGTCGCCGACGTGCACACGGTCCCCCACGCGCACGACGTCTGTCTGTCGACCAGCCAGATCGCGCACTGCGATGCGCACGGCGTGCTCAGCGCCGGCACGGCCTGCTCGCACGGCGAGACGTGCGAGTCGTCGGGCGGCGCGGCGAGTTGTGTCGCGCCGATGATGAGCCAGCCGGACGCGGGCGCGACCGGCATGATGGGCGGCGGGGGCACCGACGGCGGCACGACGCACGGCGATGCGGGCGCACAGGGCGATGCGGGCGTCGCGCACGGCGATGCGGGTCACGTCTCGGTCGGCGACGGCGGCGTCTCCCACGCCGATGCCGCGGGCGGCGGCGCGATGGGCGGCGGCCACGTCGTCTCCGGCGGCTGCAGCGTCGCGCACGGCGAGCGAGCGAGCACGCCGATCGCGATGGTGCTCGCGGCGCTCGGGCTCGTGGCGCGCCGCCGCCGCCGCTGAGCATCGACCGACGCTCGCTGCGGATCTAGTCGCAGAAGACGCCGGGCTGGCACACCATCGCAGTGCACAGATCGGATCGGCAATCGCTGGCGTCCGTACACGGGCCGCCGATCCGACTGATGGCCAAGCAGGTCGTTCCGAGGCCGCAGTGGCTGTCGACGACACAGCGCACGCCCCCCGCGCAGCTCTCCCCCACCGCAGCCCGCATCCGGCAGACGTTGCCCGCGCCGCAGTAGGCGGAGGCGACGCATGCATCCGGCGTGGCGGGGTGACAGCTCGCGCCGAGCGCGAGCCCGCCGGGCTGACACGTGCCCGTGTCCGAGGCGCAGACGAGCCCGCTCACGCAGCGCATTCCCTCGTCGAGCGCGCACGCGCCGCCGACGTCCGCAGGCGGGATGGTCAGCGGATCGCCGCACGTGCCTGACCAACACTCGAGACCGAAGCGGCATCGGAGCGGGGACGCGCACGCGCCACCCACCTCCACGTAGCTTCTGCAGACACCGTTGCCGCAGTAAGCGTCACCAGCGCAGCCCGAGTCGCTGACGCAGCTCGCGCCGAGGGCCGCGCGAGGTCGGCAGACACCGACGTTTCCGCAATCGAACGGGTCGTCACAGTACGAGCTCGGGCCGCACTCCGCGTCTGCCGCGCAGGTCGCGCCGTCGGCGACGAGGCCTTGGAACACGGCGGCGCAGTCGCGCATGATTCCCTGCGCTTCGGCGCACGTGACGGAGGCGACCTGGTCGAGGCACGTCTGCGCCGCCACCGAGTCGTACGAGACTCTGCCCGCCTCGATCAGCGCTCGATAGCCGGGAGCGGCCTGATCGGTGTACGCCGATTCGATGAGATCCTGGCAGTCGGCGGCGTCGAGGAAGCTGATCGAGAAGCTGAGGTCGACACCGCAGCGGTCGTAGAGGTCGCAGGTCGCGGGCGCGAGCGCGCCGAGAAACTCCACGAGGTCGGGATGCAGATCGGGCCCGGTGTCGTGGTTCGCATCGACGGGGACGAACGCATCGGACGCGTCGGGCCTCGACGCATCGTGGCCGGCATCGGTGACGAGCGCATCGGGCGGCGTCGCGGCGTCGGCGGATGCGTCGTGGCCCGCATCGCTCGTCCACGCGTCGGACGCGAACGCATCGCCCATCGCGGCGTCGTGCATCGCCGCGTCCGCGCCCGCGTCGTGTCGGCTCGCATCGGGCTCGAGCGCAGCGTCGACCCCGGCGTCGCTCTCCGGGCTCGGGCCTGGACAGCCCGCGACGAGCGTGAGCGCGATGGCGGCACCCCAACGAGCGTTCTTCATGCGCCGCAGTATTTGCGAAACGCGACGGGCCGCCCGTCCCGTCGTGACGATTCCCGACCCGGCGCTGGCAATCTACAGTGCGATCAGAGCCGAGCGAAGGTCGCGAGCTCGACCGCGCCCTCGGCGATGAGCGAGGCGAACGGCAGGCTCGTCAGCACGCGCAGCTCGCGCTCGCGCGCAGGAGATCGGTTGAAGTCGTCGCCGCCTTCTCCGACGTAGCCGGGATGGCACATGAGCTCGACCGAGCGCGTGTGTGCTTGCGCCGTGACCGCGTGCGCGAGCCCATCGCGCGAGCTCGCGTCGCCCATGAGATCGAGCCCCACGAACGTCTCCGTGCTCGCGACGCCATGCCGGGCGTAGATCGATCGCGCGGCGGCACCGTCCGATGCGACCGATCGATAGAAGCGCGCCGCCTCGGGATCGGCCACGTGCACCTCGCGCTGCTCCGGGATGCGCGTGGTGCGGACACCGGCCGAAGCGAGTGTTTCGGCGAGCACGGCGACCAACGACGGGATCGCGTGCGCGTGCTGATGACCATCGACGTGCGTCGGTCGTGCGCCGGTGAGCGCAGCGAACTTCTCGATCTGCGCCAACGTCTCGAGACGCACGTGATCGAGATCGACGAGGCCGCCCTGTAGCGCCGCGCGCAAGCCGTGCTTGCCGCGCTTGTTTCCGTGCTCGTCGAGGAGCGATGCGACGGATTCCGGCGAGGCGGACGGCGGCGTCTCCGTGAGATCGAGATGTAGCCCGAGCGGGAGCCCGATCTTCTTCGCGGCGCGCGCGGCGCTCTCCGCGCTAGGGCCGGTGACCATCAGGCTGGCCTGCGTGATCGCGCCGCGCGCGAAGCACACGAGGATGCCGTCATCGCGACGCGCGTCGATGCCGAGATCGTCGGCGGTGATCACCAGCAACATGGTCCGACGATGATGGAGTGTGCAGCGTGCTGCACGCAATCGGGTGCACATGCGCGCGAATTCCCTATCGGCAAGGCCCGTTTGCGCGGCACGCTCCCTGCTGTTCCGGTGGGTGGGACCGACGAACGTGCATCGCATCGCGCTCCGAACACTGCTGCATCATCACGCCAAGCTCGCGGCCTCCCTCGCGGGCGTCGCGTTCGCCACGGCGCTGATGGTCATCCAGGCCGGCCTGTACGACGGAGTGCGCGGACGCGCGTCGGTGCTCGTCGATCGCATCGGCGGCGACCTCTGGGTGATGGCGCGCGGCACCACGATGGTCGACGACAGCGAGCTGCTCGCGTCGGGCGTCGACCTCGGCGCGCGCGCCAGCGCCTGCGTCCTCGACGCACGCCCCGTCATCGTCTCGTGGCTGCCTTACCGGACGCAGAGCGGCGCGCGCCACACGCTGCAGCTCATCGGCACGCCGCACGAGCCGAGCGACACGCACGCGATGGTGCCGTGGTCGATGGGCGACGGCTTGCCGAGCGATCTGCGCGGCCCGGACCGCATCGCCATCGACGACGGCGATCTCTCGCGCTTCGAGCTGCGCGCGCCGCTGATCGGCTCGCACGTCGAGCTCGCGGGCCGACGCACGACGGTCGCGGCCGTGACGCACGGCGTGCGCAACGTGTCGCTCATCCCGATGGTGTTCGCCGACATCGACACGGCGCGCCAGCTCGCGGGCGCCTCGCCCGTCGGTGCGACGTACTGGGTGCTCGATCTGCGCGAGCCTTCGTGCGCGGCCGCGATCATCGCCGACGTCGAGCAGGATCCGGATCTGCGCGCCATGACGCGGAACGAGCTCGCGCACGTCACCGAGGAGCACGTCGTGACCGAGTCGGGCGTGGGCGCCGCGCTCGCTTTCGTCGCGTTGCTGGGCTTCATCGTCGGCACGGTCATCGTCGCGCAGACGCAGTTCTCGCTCGTGCGCGAGCACGTGAAGGAGCTCGGCATGCTCCGCGCGGTCGGCGCGACACGACGCGAGCTCGCGGCGTTCGTCGCGTGGCAGTCGGCATTCGTCGCCGTCGTCGGTGGCCTGAGCGGTCTCGCGCTCGCGCTGCTCGTGCAGGACGGTCTCGCGGGCCGCAGCGTCGAGATCGCCTACAGCGCGGGCGCCCTGCTCGGTGGCCTCGCGGCCGTGCTCGTCATGTGCTCGCTCGCCGGCGCGGTGAGCCTGATGAGCGTGCTGCGCCTCGACGTCGTGAAGGTGCTCGCGTGAGCCTGGTCGTCGCCGAGAACGTCTCGTGCGTCGTGGGCGAGCCGCCGCTGCGCACGCAGGTGCTCCACGATCTCTCGCTCTCGATCGCGCCCGGCCAGGTCAGCGTGCTCATGGGGCCGTCCGGCTCGGGCAAGACGACGCTCATCTCGATCCTCGCGGGCCTGCTCCGGCCGACGTCGGGCAAGGTCACGCTCTGCGGCGCGGAGATCTCGTCGATGGACGATGCGGCCGTCACGGCCGTGCGCCGGCGCGCGCTCGGGTTCGTCTTCCAGTCGTTCCATCTCTTCCCGGCGCTCACTGCGACCGACAACGTCGCCGAGATCCTCGCGCTCTCGGGCACGCCGATCCGGCAAGCCCGCGAGAAGTCGCGCGCGCTGCTCACCAAGTTCGGCCTCGGCGAGCGTCTCGACAACCGTCCGGGTCAGCTCTCGGCAGGACAACGCCAGCGCGTAGCCATCGCGCGCGCGCTCGCGCCCGATCCGAAGATCGTGATCGCCGACGAGCCGACCGTCGCGCTCGATGGGCCGACCGCGCAGAGCGTGATGGAGCTGCTACGCGCCTACGTGAGCCCGACGACCGGCGTGCTCCTCGTGACGCACGACCACCGCATCATCCGTCCGAGCGATCGACGAATCGAGCTGGAAGACGGGGTGATCGCGTGCGACTCCGGCCGCGCCACCCAGGAAGAGAGGACCGCATGACGACGGGTCGAATGGTGCTGCTCGCAATCGTGGTCGTCGTGGCGCTCACGACGGCGCAGCGGCTCTACGCGGACGCGCACGCGCCGTCGGTTCGCGTCGAGGCGGGCGACATCCATCGCACGATCGTCGCGCGCGCGGAGGTCGTCGCGAAGAACGGGACGGCGCGTGCCACGCCGACGACGAACGGCCGCGTCATCGCGCTCTCGGTCGACGTCGGCGATCACGTCACCGCCGATCAGATGCTCGCGCCCATCGAAGGCATCGGACCGAGCCAGCCCTTCGATCCGCTCGGTGAGGACGAAGGTCTGCGCGCACCGATCGCCGGCGTCGTCGTCTCGCGCAACGCGCAGGTCGGCGATCTCGTCAGCCCGCTCACGCCGACGATGGAGCCGCTCTTCGAGATCGCGGACACGTCTCGGCTCGAGCTGCGCATCGAGATCGAAGAGCGGGATGCCGAGGCCGTCTCGAGCGGGATGACAGTGCACGTGGGCGATGCCACGACCACGATCGCGCGCCTCGCACCGCGCATCGAGCGCCGCGCGAATCCGCTCGACGACATCGCCTCGCGATCGAGCGCCGAGGTGCGCCTCGCGTGGGCGAGCCTGCCCGACGGCGACCAGCGAATCCTCGGCGAGCACGTCGAGGTGACGATGGACAGCGAGGTCGTGCACGCGGCTGCGATGCTCCCACGAGCAGCCATCACGATCCGCGACGGCCACGCGATCGTCCGCGTGCGCGACGGCATGTCGGTGCGCGAGGTCCGCGTCACGCTCGGCGCGGTCGACGGAGAGAACGCCGAGGTCGAGGGCGTCGAGCCCGGCGCAGAAGTGATGCTCGCGCCATGACCCGGACGCTCGAAGAGATCCCCGGGCCGCCTCCGGCCAACTCGCCGATGGCCGCGTACGCGCTCTTGCAAGAGGTGCGACGCGATCTGCTCGGCATGGTGACGGGCGGCTTCCGCGAGTACGGCGACGTGTTCCGCATCGAGGTGCTCGGTCGCAAGCAGGTCCTGGCGATCGCGCCGGCGCAAGTGCGCGAGGTGCTCGTCGAGCACGCTGCGTGCTTCGAGAAGGGCGCGGACTACACCGATCGCCGCAAGGGCCTCGCGAAGTTCGGCGGCGCGGGCCTCGTCACGAGCAACGGAGACTTCTGGAAGCGGCAGCGTCGTCTGGTCGCGCCCGCGCTGCACCACAAGCGCATCGCGTCGTACGGCGCGCAGATGATCGGTGCGGCCGAGCGCACGCTCGCGCGCTGGAAGGACGGCGCGGAGCTCGCGCTCGATCACGAGATGATGACGACCGCGCTCGAGATCGTCGGCAAGTCGCTCTTCTCGACCGACGTGTCGGGCGACACGGAGCGCATCGGCGAGGCGACGCACGTGCTGCACGGCATGTTCGAGGCGAACAACAGCGTGTGGACGATCCTGCCCGCGTGGTTCCCGACACTGCAGCGCGCGCGAGAGAACGCCGCCGTGCGCACGCTCGACGAGATCGTCTACCGGCTCATCCACGAGCGACGTGCGAAGGAAGACGGGCCGGTGAACGACACCGGCGATCTCGCTTCGATGCTGCTGCTCGCAGAGGACGAGGACGGCACGCGCATGACCGATCGCGCGGCGCGCGACGAGATCGTCACGATGTTCATCGCCGGCCACGAGACAGCGGCCAACACGCTCAGCTGGGCGTTCGTACTGCTCGCGCGTCATCCGGAGATCGAAGCGAAGCTGGACGCCGAGCTCGATCGCGTGCTCGCCGGCCGCACGCCGACCGCCGAGGACTTCCGCGCGCTGCCGTACACGGAAGCCGTCATCAAGGAGACGCTGCGCCTCTATCCGCCCGGCTTCACGTTCATGCGCTCGTGCATCGCGCCCACGACCGTCGGTGACTTCGCCATCCCCGTCGGAGTCGACGTCTCGCTCGTGCCGTACGCGACGCATCGCGATGCGCGCTTCTTTCCCGATCCCGAGCGCTTCGAGCCGGAGCGCTTCCTCGGCGAGCGCGAGAAGACGATCGACCGCTACGCGTTCATCCCGTTCGGCGGCGGCGCGCGTGTCTGCGTGGGCAACGCGTTCGCGATGATGGAGACGACGCTCGTTCTCGCGACGCTCGCGTCACGCTATCGCGTCGCGCTCGTCGATCCCGAGAGCGTGAAGCCCGTGCCCGGCGTCACGCTGCGTCCATCGGGCCCGCTCATGGTGCGGCTGGCGGCACGCGGACCGGAAACGCGCCACGCGCGAGCGTGAGCACGCCGAGCCAGAGCACGAACGACGCGATCGCGACGAGCTCCAGGCTCACGAGATACCAGGGCCAGGGCCCGAGCGAGTCGATCAAGGTCGGCGATGGCGGCGGCCGGCGCAGGTACATGAAGTTCTGATCGAACACCCAGTCGAAGATCCCGACGAGGATCTCCCAGACCTGGAGCGCGATCGCGGCGCGGAGCAGAGACCTCCACGTCATCGGACGATCGAGCGCGATGACGGAGTACGTCGCGACGAGGATGAGGAGGCCGTGGCACGCGAAGTAGCGCACGTACTCGATCGACGGAAAGCCCTCGAGCGGCGTCGGCGTGATCAGCGCGTGGACGGTGCCCGCGAACGTCCAGAAGAAGAGGACTTCGAACGCCACGGGATGATCCGTGAGGAGCGCGAACGCGCCGACGAAGAAGAGCGCGCTGCAGAGCTCGCCAGGCACGAGGAAGATCGGCGGCGTGTGCAGGTACGTGACGCGCACCCAACCTTCGACGACGTAGTAGACGAGCAGCGTCACGCCGAGGACGCGACCGAAGCGGCGCGCATCGGCGTCTCGCGCGCGGCGGCCCCACGCGGCGGTGATCGCGATGATGCCCACCACGACCACGACGGTGAGCAGATGCAAGAGCCCGAATGGCGTGAACGAAGGCGGCATCAGTCTTCGATCGGTCCCCACACGGGCAGCGCCGCGAGCTCTTCGCGCAGGATGAAGCCGCCGCGCGCCCTCAATGTGTTCGTGGGGATGGCGAGAAAATCGGCGAGCGCACGCTGCAGCGTGTTCATCTCGTCACGCGGCCACGTCGCGAGATCGGCGCGCGACACGTCGGGCCCGAAGAGTCGCCGCACGGTCTTCGCCTCGGGCAGCGGCGAGGGAAAGAGGCAACAGGCGCGCTGCACGGCGTGCAGGCCCTTGTTGCGCGGCAAGAGAGCGCGCACCGAGGGATCGAGGAGCCACGCTTCGCCGCATGCGCCGACGGGCACTTCCGTGCGGCCGAGGCTCTCGAAGAACGCGAAGCCGTCACGAATGCTGTGCGCCGTCGAGCGCAGCGTGACGAACGTGTTGGCGGGGATGTGCATGTCGAGCGCGGGCGTGCCTGGCTCCAGCAACACGTCCCATGCGTCGTCGAATGTCGGGCGCGCCTCGCCGATCTCGCCCGTCGCTGGATCGATCGCGTGATCGTCGAGCGTGGTGATCGAGAGCGCGCGCGAGACGCGATGGCGACGCACGCGGATCGTCCCGACGAAGGGCCGCAGATCGAATTGCAGCGCCGAGACGCGATACAGCTCTCCGCGCAGATAGCGCTGCGCCCAGCCGAGGATCTCCAGCGTGATGCCCTCGATGCCGATCTGCGCGCGGAAGTGCCGCACCCACACGCCGAGATCGGCGAGCGTCGCGAGCGAGATGCCCGAAGGCACGCCGTGCGCGCGATGACGCGCTTCGGCCGCGGGAACCTGAGCGAGCGCGAGCGCGAGATAGAACGTGCGCGCACCGTCGCGACCGAGCGTCGCTTCCACGTTCGCGCCTCGCACTTCCGCGATCGCGTCGTCCTCGTCTCGCGTCGCGAGCACTTCGCCGAGACGCGTCGCCAACGGCTCGTCGATCGACAACGCGCGCACCGCATCCAGCGTCCGCGCCTCGAGCCCGATTCGCGCGCCTGCCTCGAGGATCACTGCCACTGCGCCATCTTCTCGATCTCTTCGCGCAGCACGAAGCCCCCGCGCGCGCGTAGCTTCGCGCTCGAGCTCGCGAGGTGATCGCGCATCGTGCGTTGCACGGAGCTCAGCCGCTCGGCGGGCAGCATCACGAGGCCGCCGCGATCGACGTCGGGGCCGAAGATGCGGCGGATGGTCGCCTCTTCCGTGAGCGATCCCGGATAGAGCGAGCACGCGCGCTGCAGATCGTGGATGCCCGGCTCGTCCGGAAAGAGCGCGAGCACCTGGGGATCGAGCCGCCACGACTCGCCACCGACGCCGACCGGCACCGTCTCGGGCGAGAGCCGCGCGAAGAGCGCGTACGCATCCCGCATCGCCTGCGCGACGTCGTGCAGCGTGACCATCGAGAGAGCGCCCGGCAGCCACATCTCGAGCAGCGGCGAGCCCGGCTCGAGCGCGATGGACCACTCGCTCGACATCAGCGGGGCCGCGATCTCGTTCGTGATCACGCCGCGCGCGAGATCGAGCGTGCGCCCGTCGAGGCTGATCGCACGCAGCGCGCGCGTCTCGCGATGACGATAGACGCGCATCGGCCCGGCGAAGGGTCGCAGATCGAACTGGATCGGCCCGAGCCGGAAGAGCTCGCCGCGCAGGTAGCGCTGTGACCACGCGAGGATCTCGAGCGTGATGCCGGGGCTGCCGGCGACGGCATGCGTGTGGTGCGCCCACTCCACGAGATCGGCGAGCGTCGCGTCGACCACGGACCCGTCCACACCACGCGCGGCATTGCGGGACCGAGCCGCCGGAACCTGCACGAGCGCGAGCAAGAGGTGGTAGGTGCGCGCGCGATCGCGGCCGAGCGAGCGAGAGAGATCGCGGCGCGCGATCTCGGCGATGGCCACGGCGGGTGGCGCGGTGCCGAGAAGCCCCGAGAGCTCGCGCGTGGCTCTCGACAGTTCCGCGCTCGCGCGTACGTCGCCGACGAGCGTCGCGAGCGCTGAGCGAACATCGGAGGAGAGACCCAGTCGCTCGGCGGAGCGCAGCGTCTCGGCCAGCTCGTCGGCCGGCGCGACCGGCGGCGGAAGCGCGCTCGGACGATCGCGCGATCCCATCTCCTCCGTGATGCGCACGTAGGCCTCGCGCTCGCGCGCGGGCGCATGCGAAGAGACGGCACGCACCTGCGCGGTCTGCGCGAGACGCCCCGCGAGCTCGGGCGAGAGCGCGAGCGCTTGCGCCCAGCACACGAGCTCGGCGGGCGAGTCGTAGAGCAAGCCCGTGTGGCCGTGCACGACGAGCGACTCGTTGCCCGCGTTGCGACGCGCCAACACCGGCGTCCCGAGACACATCGCTTCGAGCAGCACGCCGCACATGCCTTCGCTCAGCGATGTGTTCAGCACGGCGTCGGCCTCGACCATCGCAGCGAGCATCTTCGGGCGCGGCAGCGCGGGCACGTAGTGGATGCCGGGGCGCGTGCCCAGCACGCCGAGCGCGCCCTCGGCGTAGTCGGGCTCGAGCACCGCGCCGACGATCGCGAGATGCATCCGCGGATCGACCAGATGCCAAGCCGAGAACGCCTCGACGACGTGAAGCGGATCCTTCACGCGGCGGATACCGGTCGGCAGCACGTAGAGCAGATCGTCCTCGCTCAGACCGAGCGAGGCACGCAGCGAGAAGTCGCTCTCGCGCTCTTCGACGTCGACCGCCTGCGGCAGCAGCTCGACGCGACCGGCGATGTTCGGCCACATCCACTCGGCGCGCGCCCGGTTCTCGGGGCTGAACGCGATGAGGCGTGCCGCGCCCGCGACCGCGCGCGCCATCTGCTTCTGCTGCAGCTCGTGCATCGGCTCGTAGAGATCGGTGCCGCCGAAGATCAGCACGTAGGGCAGACCGAGCTGACGCAGGAACGGGCCCGCGAGCAGCGCGTGGACGCCGACGGCGAGATCGGCCTTGGTCGCTTCCGCGACGGCTTTCACGGAGGCGCTCGTCGCGCCCACCGAGTCGAGCAGCGTGACCTCGTGCGCGCGCTTGCCCTCCGCATCGAGCGCGAGGTGCGCGGCGATGCGGCGAGCGGTGACGGCGTTGCCGGTGGCGTCCGTGAGGGCGGCGAGCAGGAGGATGTTCACGTCCACGGCAGGAGCAATCGTTACGCCGGGTCGGCGGCCCTGTAAACGGCGGGGATCTACGCGCGGCGTGCAGCGCGCTGCACACTCGCGCCGGCACGGTCGTGCAGCGGACCGCACGTAACGTTCGGCCAGAAACCGGCGTACCCCGCTACCATGCCCGCCATGCGCAGGAGCTTGTCCGGTCTGCTCGTCCTGGTGCTCGCCGCGTGCGGTGGCGCCACCGCGAGCACGACGACGAGCACGACGACGACCACGACCACGACCTCTTCGTACACGCCGCCGCCGCGCGCCTGGGCCGAGATGGATCACGACGCGCGCCGCGCGCACATGGTCCAGCACGTGCTGCCCGCGTCGAGCGATCTGTTCACGAGCTGGGACGGCACGCGCTACGCCGAGTTCTCGTGCGCCACGTGCCATGGAGCGGACGCGAGCGCGCGCGCCTTCGCGATGCCGAATCCGTCTCTCATCACGCTCTACTCGACGGGCACGATCGGTCAGCAGGAAGTGCTCGCGCAGTACACGGAGGCCTGCACGTTCATGTACAGCCGCCTCTTGCCGGCGATGCAGACCATGCTCGGCGCCTCCGAGTACGACCCGGCTACGCACCAGGGATTCACGTGCTTCTCGTGTCATCCGCACGGGATGGACGACGATCCGCGGAGCCAGCCGGCGCCGCAGGCCGGCGCGCCCGCAGCTCGATGACACCGAGGATCATCAGCGCGAAGAGCACGCTGAGGATCCCCGCAGAGAAGATCACCGGCACGCGGTTCGGATAGAGGAAGCACGCCGCGATCGCGAACGGAACCGGAAGCGCGGACCACGTCGCGCGCGGGATGACGGTGCCGGCGGCGAGCGCCACGACGCCGAGGAGCACGAGATCCATCGAGAGCGTCGTCGCCGCCGGCACGTCGTGCAGGGCCGCGATCACGCGATGGACGAAGAGACCGCCCGTCGAGAGACCGAAGAGCAGCGAGATGCGCCGGCCGATCGCGTTCGCGAGCAACGTGCGACCGAACGGGATCATCAGCGCGAGAAAGGCGCCGAACACGACGCCGCCGAAGCGGACGATGTCCCAGCTTCCGAGGTGCGAGCCGTCCTCGCCGCTCTGCCAGAACACGACGACGGTGAGCCCGATCCCCAGCGTCACGAGCGTCAGGAACATCCCTACGCGCGCGCCGAAGCCCACCGAGATGTCGCTGTCGGCATCGATCGCGCGTAGGCGATCGAGCTCCGCGTCCCTCGCGCGTGCGCGGACCTCGAGCGCTGCGACCTCGGCTTCGAGCGCTGCGTCTCCTCCATCGATCTCGTCGAGCAGCGCGCGCGCCGCAGCCGCGCCCTCGCGTGCGATCTCGTGACGCGTCGCGATGCGCAGGCACGCGCCGAGCAGCTGCTTCGCTTCGGCGTTGCCCGGCCACTCGCGCAGCGCCGACGTGAGCGCGAAGCGGCACTCGGTGAGCTCGCGATCGGTGGCGGCGGCGCCATGCGCCAGCGCGTCCAGCTGGGCGCGCGCCACGCGCGTGAGCGCGATCGATCCCTTGTGGTTGCGCACCTCGTCGATCGCGCGACGCAGCTCGAGCGCCGATGCGAAGCGATCGGCCGAATCGCGCGACATCGCGCGTCGGGCGATCGTCGCGAGCTCGGTCGGGACCGACGCGTCGTACATCGGAGGCGCAGGCTCCATCGCGGCGACCAACGTCGCGTGCAGCGTCGGTCCGTGGTTCGGCGGCGTACCGACCAGCAGCTCGTGCAGCGTCGCGCCGAGCAAGAACACGTCCGTGCGCGCGTCGATCTTCGCGCGCACGCCGACGACCATCTCGGGCGCCATGTACGCCGGCGTGCCGACGAGATCGTTTCCCTCGGCACCCTCGGTCCGCAGCGCGATCCCCCAGTCGGCGAGATAGACCTCGCCGTGCGCGCCGAGCAGCACGTTCTCCGGCTTGATGTCGCGATGCACGATCCCACGCTGGTGCGCGAGCTCGAGCGCGTTGCACACCTGCACGAGCACACCGAGGTGCGCATCGAGCCGATCGGATCGCTCGGGCGCCAGCGCTTGCCAGCGCGGATGTTCCGGATCGCGCATGAGATCGCGCCAGGGCGCGCCATCGATGCGCTTCATCACCAGGACGAGCCGGCCCTGATCGTCGAGACCGACGGCGTGGACGGGCACGACGTTCGGGTGCTCGAGGCGGCCCATGATCGTCGCCTCGGCGCGCAGCATCTCGGACGCGTGAGCGTCCTGCACCTCGTCCTTGAGCATCTTGATCGCGACCTCGCGGCCGAGCGATCGCTGTCGCGCGAGATGGACGCGGCCCATGCCGCCCTCCCCGAGCACCGAGAGGATCTCGAGATCGGCGAGCGCATCTCCCGTCGCGTGCGGCGCGCCGCTGAGCGCGATGCGCGGAAGCGGCCCGACGCTCACGGCGCTGGGTGCGACCGGCTGGCTCCGCGCGAACGTCTGCGGCGTGATGGTCGCGTCGAGCGCGAGATCGAACGAAGGCAGGACACCGAGAGTGGCCAGGTGCTCGTCGATCTCTGCTGGAGTCGTCCGCGAAGCGGAATTGCGTCGGCCCGGCTCGCCGGGCACTCCTGCGGAGATCGCGCTCACGTCGTCAGAACGATAGCGTGAATCCGTCCCTACCGAGGCTCACGGTCGGCTGGTCGACGCGCACGTTCAGCTGGAAGACGGTGTTGCCCAGCGCCATCAGGATCACGCCGACGAGCTGTCCGAGACCGAACGCGACCCCGATCGTCGCGGTCTCCGCGTCGTGGCACGCGACGGCGGCGACGCTGCCGAACGGCACCATGAACGGGATGAAGCCCGGCCCGTTCGGGCACGGCACGAACTGGGTCAGGCCCATCACCAGGCCGCTGAGATAGGTGGCGACGAAGAGGCCCGTGCCGCCGCCGATCACCGCGTAGTTCGGCTGTCGCTCGAAGCGGATGGCCGGGCTCGGCTCGGAGAGATGTGCTGTCGAGAGGCTCACGCACTCGTTGCCCGCGCCCGCGAATCCAGCCGGGCACGCGGGCGCCCCGGTGCAACGCGCGGCGTACTCGGACCACGACTGCCCGGGCCAGCAGCAGTGCCCGGCCGTCGCATCGGACGCCACGAGACCAGGCATGCATGCCTGCGCTTGCGCGAGCGCTGGCGCGAGCACGACGCCGAGAACGCAGACGAGCGCGATCTTCTTCATGCCGATCCCCCTGCCGAGGACTCGTCCGTTGCGCGGGGGCGAGCCCGCATTCACGGCAGGCTCAGGCGCCGAGCTTGGCGAGCGCGGGCGCGAGCTGCGTCGCGAGCTCGCGAACGACGACGGCCGGGTCGGCGGCTTCCACCGTGGGCAGACGCAGCTGCGTGACGCCCTTGAGATCCTTCGTGAGCGCCGCCGCGAGCCGATCGCCGGCGCGCTTGCGGCTCGCGAGCTCGACCTCGACCTGCTGGATCGCGCCGCCCAGCGCCGGCCATCCGGGCGCGGCCGCTTTGAGGACCGCGACCCACGGCGGCGACGTCTCGTCGGCGCGGTTGAGCACGGCGGCGCGCGCCTTCTGATTCAGACGCGCCAGACGCTTGCTCAAGAAGACCGCGTCGGCCTGCGCGGATCCCGTCGGCGCCGACACGAGCACGTAGCGCGCGCCTTCGCCGAGCAAGAGGCTCTCGGCGATGCGCGCGAACCGCGCGAAGCGATCCTTCACGAGCGTGAGATCGGCGAAGAGCTGCGCGAGGTCCTTCAAGAAGCGCGCGTTCAAGATGCGCGAGAAGAGATTCTCGACGCGCTCCTGTGCGCCCGCGAACAAGCCGCTGCGCTTCTCCTGCTGGCCCTCGGGCGTGTTCACGCGCTGCGCGAGCTGACCGAGCCACGCGACCGCGCGACCTTCGAAGAGCACCGCGAGACGCCCGGGATAGCTGACGAAGTCGAGCGCGTTGCGCGAGGGCGCCGTGTCGATCACGAGATAGTCGTAGTCGCGCTCTTCGACCGCTTTCGCCACGAGGATGAGCGAGACGATCTCGTGCATGCCCGCCGCGGCATCGGCCATCGTTCGGTACACGGGGTTCTTCATCACACGCGCGAGATCGTCCGGGCGGCCCTCGTAGAGGATCGACGCGAACGTCGGCGTGGAGCGTCGCGGCTCGGGCATGAGCGCGAAGAGCTTTCCTTCGACGCCCGGCTCGATGCGCGCGGGCTGCACCTTCTCGTCGATCTCGATGCCCATCGCGTGCGCGAGGCGGCGCGCCGGATCGACGGTGACGACGAGCGTCGTCTTGCCGGTGCGCGCCAATGCGAGCGCGAGCGCGGCCGACGTCGTGGTCTTGCCGACGCCGCCCCCGCCCGCACAGACGATCGTGATGGGGAGCTTCAAGCGGCCCCCTCCTTCTCGAGGAAGGTGGCGACGTCGTCCGCGGTCGGATCGTCGAGGAGCTCGCCGTAGAGCACGGGCGCGCCGTGGACGTCGCCGCGCAGCGTCGCTTTCGACAGGATCTCGAGCGCGTCCTTGCGCGCCTCGGCCCGCGACTCGATCACGCGCAGCAGCTCGCGCGCCGCGACTCCTTCGGGACCGCCGCGCGCCACGAGCGCACGGGCCTCGTCGAACGTGGCCGGCGTCATCTCTGCGGGCAGTCGATTCACGACGAGCCGCGCGGGCGGAAGCTTCACGTCGTGATCGAGCGCGTGACAGAGCTCGACCGTCTCGGTGAGCACGAGCCGCTCCGGCAGCGTCACGACCACGACCGAGCATCGCTCCGGCGAGCTGATGCGATCGATCACGCGCACGGCGAGATCGTGGATCGGCCCGGACGCGAACATGTCGCGCATCTGCACGGGCAGCCGCATCCACGTCAGGCCATGACCGGTCGCGGGCATGTCGACGACGACGCGGGTCCCGGCCGGCATCTCGTCGGCGTACGCGCGCACACGCTCGAGCATCGCGAGCTCGCGGATGGCGGGCGCAGCCCGAAGCATGGGACGGACAGCAAAGTTGCCGAGGAACACCTTGGCGAGCAGCGTCGAGCCGAGCAGATCGGCGATCGCCTGCTCCATCGCGACCTTCGGATCGACGATGCGGTGGACGACCTTGCTGCCGCGCCCGAGCACGCGACGGCCGGACTCGCCGTCGCCGAACTCGATCAGCATCGCCTGTCCGGTGCGACGACGCGCCGCCTCCGCGAGACCGGCGGCGATGGTCGTCTTGCCGACACCGCCCTTTCCGGTGACCAGCACGACGGGCTTGAGCGGCGGACGTGCTGCTTGAGAGGGCGCGCTCATCGAAAGGGGCGCCAATCAGTAGCAGGAAACGCGTCCGGAGGGGCTCGCATCCGTACGAGGCCGAACCGTCAGGCAATTCCCCACGCTCCCCGTCGCCACGCACGCGGGGTCGCAGGAAGGGGGAGGAGCAGAGGAGATGGTCCGCTGAGGAAGGCAGGAAAGCAGGAACGAGCCCATCGCCACCGTCCGAACCGTCGTCGTCTGCGACCGCGATCCTGCTCCTTGCTTCCTCCGCTCGTCGGGCTCGTTCTGGATTTCACCCGGGGCGGCATCCGGGGCTACACTTCTGCGGTCGTGGCCATCGACGTCGGAAGCCGCATTCGCGACTACGAGATCATCGCGCGCCTCAAGGCGGGCGGCATGGCGACGCTCTTTCTCGCGCGCCGCGTGGGTGCCGCCGGCTTCTCGCGACACGTCGCCATCAAGGTCGTGCATCCGCACCTGGCCGAGGACCAGGGCTTCATCCGAATGTTCATCGACGAGGCGCTGCTCTCGGCGCGCATCCAGCACCCCAACGTGGTGCACGTCGAAGAGCTCGGCGAGGACAACGGCACCTATTTCCTGGCGATGGAGTACGTGCACGGCAGCGCGCTCTCCACCTTGCTCGGCTCGCTCGCCAAGCTCGAGCGACGGCTCTCGCCCGATCTCGCGGTGTGGATCGCGATGCGCTTGGCCGATGGTCTGCACGCGGCCCACGAGCTGCGCGGCGAGGACGGCGCGTACCTCGGCGTCGTGCACCGCGACGTGAGCCCGCAGAACGTGATCCTCTCGATGAGCGGCCACGTGAAGCTCATCGACTTCGGAATCGCGAAGGCCTCGTCGAGCTCGGCGAAGAAGACCGAGACGGGATCGCTCAAGGGCAAGCTCCGCTACATGGCGCCCGAGCAGGCCTACGGCGCGGCCGTCGATCGCCGCACCGACGTGTACGCGCTCGGCATCGTGCTCTGGGAGATGCTCACGATGCACCGGTTGTTCACCGGTGCGAACGATCTGCAGATCCTCGATCAGGTGCGCGCGCCGAAGATCGTGCCGCCGAGCCAGATGGCCCCCGACGTCACGCCGGCGATCGATCGCGTGGTGCTCTCGGCGCTCGCGGCCGACCCGTCGATGCGCCCGCAGACGGCGCAGGAGTTCCGCCGGATGCTCGGCGAGGCGATGCCCGCCGCCAACAACGTCGACGCGGGGCGCGTGTCCGAGGTGCTCGAGGCCGTGCTGGGCGAGCGCCTCGAGCAGCGACGCGCGGCGCTGCCGGAGAGCCTCTCGGGCATCTCGCTCGCGCCGATGGAAGCGGTTCCCGAAGAGAAGTCGATGAAGCGCGGCAACGCGCTGCGCACGATGACGATCTCGGCGCCGGGCGTGAAGTACCACGCGGATGGCGACGTCAGCGCGGGCGCGAACGAATTCCTCGAGCCGTCGCGACGCACGGGCGCATCGTTCGTGTCGCCACCGGCCGCGACACCGGCCGCTTCGCCGTCGATGGGTCGAGATCGCGTGATCGCGATCGCGGCGGGTGCGATCGCGTTGCTCGCGGTCGGCATCCTCGCAGGCGTGCTGCTCGCAGGACGGGGCGGCGGGCCGGTCGCGACGCCGCCTCCATCGAGCGTGGTCGTCCTGACGCCCCCGCCCGTCGCGCCGCCGCCGACCGCGATCGGGACGACACCGCCGGTCGACGTGCCGCCCAGCACTGGCGTGCCGACGGCGCCCGATCCGATCCCGGCGACCGAGGTCGGGAGCGACACGCGCCGCGGCGGCCATCGCGGGACGCATCGCCGCGGCACTGGCACCGCCTCGACGGCGACGGGCAGCGATCACCCCTCGTCCGTGGCCGGGAGCGTCCCGATCTACGACGGCTTCGACGATCCCTGACGCCACGGTGAATGAACCGGGCAGCCTCGGCGTTGCGCCGCGGTGCCGGAAGACGATCTGATCGCGCGCGCCATACGCCAGCTGGCAGCTGCGATCGCGCGCACGAGCGCCCAAGAGGTCCGCGCCGACGGCCAGGTGGAGGCGGAGCGCGCCGATGCCACGCTCGGTCGGATCCGCGACGCGCTCGGCCGGAGCGATGCTCGAGTGGCTCTTCGAGAGATCGATCAGGCGATCGGCAACGAGGCGAAGCTCTCCGCGGCCACGGCGCTTCGGCTCGATGCGCGCTCGCTGGCCGCGCTCGCATCGGGACCTTCGGCCGTCACGCGCCTCGCCGCGCTGTTCTCTCTGCGAGGTCATGCGCTCCGTGGGCTCGGGCTCCAAGAGGAGGCCGAGCGGGCCGATCGCGTCGGCAGCGCGCTCGCCAGCCGCTGATCGTCGTGCGAGGGTCAGGCGCATGAAACGCGTCGCTCTCTTCGCTCTCGTCCTCGCCAGCTGCGGCACGACCGCCACTACCACCGTGAGCGGCGACGCGTTCGACTTCCAGACCGGCTTGGCGACGGGCGGCATCGCGAACGCCCACGTGTTCGTGCTCGAGAGCCCCGCGCTGTCGACGACGACGGATGCGATGGGCCACTTCGAGATCGCGGGCGTGCCGGTGGGAAGCGATGCGACGCTCGTGATGGAGCATCCGGACTACATCCTGATCCAGACCGGCACCAACGAGGTTCCCGCCGAGGGCCTGACGCGCGTCACGTTCCAGGCGGTCACGCCGACCCTGCGCGACGCGCTCGCGATCGCGCTGCACGTCACCATCGACGACACGCGCTGTCAGCTGGTCACGACCGTCACGCGCATCGGTCGCTCCGTGTACGACCCGGGCGCGCACGGCGAAGACGGCGTCGTCGTGACGAGCGATCCGCCGATCGCCGGCGCGTCGCCGATCTACTTCAACTCGTCGGTGTTCCCCGATCCGACGCTCACGCAGACGTCGGACGACGGCGGCACGCTTTTCGTGAACGTGATGCCCGGCGAGTACACGTGGACGGCGACGAAGGCCGGCGCGACGTTCCGCCAGGTGCGCTTGAACTGCCGCGCAGGCGTGCTCGTGAACGCCGCGCCGCCGTGGGGCCTGCAGCGCCTGCAGTGATCGGCTACTCGGAGACCCCTGCAGGAGTGCCCAGCGAGCCGGACCGATGCAATTGCGTCGGGTCCGCTTCGGCAGAGATCTCGCCGCGCGCGCGGAAACGGTGCGCGTGCCGACGGATCTGCGCGATCTCGGCGCGCTCGAAGAACGGCACGATCGTCCCGTCGCGCAGGTAGCTCATCACGTCGTTGGGCGTCTCGGAGTGCGGGTTGCCGAAGAAGTGGCCGAGCTCGTGCGCGAGCACGTCCGGCCCGGCGACGCTCGCGACGACGACGAAGTGCGCGCCCGGCATCTCCGCCGGACGCCAGTGCACGCCACGTCGCACCTGCGTGGGATCGTCGACGTCGCGCAGCGAGAGCACGATGAAGACGTTGACCATCGACGGCGTCATCTCGGCCCCGAGCGCATGCCGATCGGCGCGCGTCTCGAGCCGAGCGAAGCGCGCGTCCAGAGCACGCCGCGAGCGCTGCTCGAACGACACACCGCTCGGCGCGAAGATCGCGTTGGCCTGCGCGATCTCGCCCTCGAGCCATGCATCGGTCACGACGGGCGCTCCTGCGTCCTCGGCCACGGCGATCGCGAGCGGGAACACGGGGAACGAAGCCTGCGCGTGCGCACTCGCCGCGAGCAGGCACACGAGCGCAGGCAGCGTCTTGTTCACGAGACGCTCTTCAAGGGGTGACGGTGATCGTCGTGTGGCACGCGGACTCGCCGAGATGCCCGTCACGGACGACGAGCCAGAGGTGATAGGTCCCGGGCGTCGAGGGCAGCTCCCAGAACGTGTCGCGCGTCAGGAACGTCATCGGGTCGTCGGGGCGAGCCGACGAGCTGACCGTCGTGGTCTCGTCGCCTTCGTGGATCGTGTGGCAGTCGGAATGAACGCACGGCGTGCTCACGTCGCTGGTGGTGAACCACGAGTAGTAAGCGCCTTCGTGCCCCGTCTGGATGGTCCGCGCGTAGTCGATGTACGGATACGTCTCTTCCCAGTCGAACGGATTGTCTCGCGGCACGAGCGGCACCGCGACCGGATCGCCGTGCCCGATCGGTGGGCTCGCAGGGAAGACGGGCGCGGGCGTGCCTGCCCAGAGCGTGCACTCGAAGGAATTCGGATCGACGCCACCGAGGAAGAGCGAGTCTCCGACCGAGAAGAAGACGTACGGTGGATTGGTCGTGCGAGGCGTGCGCGTCGTGAGACCGAACGTCTTGACCGCGGTGATCAGCGGCGCCGTCTCGAGGCCCGTCGCCGGATCGACCGCGGTGATCCGCACGCGCACCTGCAGCGGGAGCTGGATCGCGCTGACGAGGCCCTCGATCGATTCGGCGGAGAGGTGCGCGGCCGCCGCGAACACCGGAAGGTCATCGTAGAGCTGTTGGAGGTCGGCGCCCTGCACGATGAACGTGTCGCCCGTTCCGGGCACGTAGTCGCCGTCGCAGATGGGCATGACGCCCGTGTCGGAGTCGCCCTCGTCGGCCGTGATGCCGCCGGTGAACGACGCCGGATCGATGCAACGCCGGTACGCGTAGCGGAGCTCGCGGCCGGCGGGATCGAACGCGAGCACGTGGAACCGCACGTCTTCTCCGGGCGCGGCCTCGGGCGGATCGGCCACGATCGAGAGCACGCGCGGCGTCTTCACGAGCGAGATGCGATCGAGATCGATGTTGCAGGCCGAGAGCAACACGACGGACGCGAGCGCGAGCAGGGCGGCGCGCATCAGTGCGGCTCCCACGATCCGCGGATGCCGATCGTTCCCAGGATGGGAATGCCCGGGAGCGGATTGCTGCGCAGGTAGTCGTACTGGTAGATCACGCCTTCCTGGTTCTGCGCGTCGAACACGTTCAGCACGTCGATGTAGATCGATCCGATGAGTGTGTTGTCGATGTTGTAGTCGCGGTCGATGCGGATGTTGAGCTGCGTGTACGTGGGCGCGCGCTCGCCGCGATCGCAGAACGACGGCACGTACGTACCGCTCTCGGCGTCGAAGGTCGTGCTGCAGACGCTCATGCGCGGTCGTCCCGTCGTGAGCTGGAACGATGCGCCGAAGCGCCAACCGTCGAACTCGTAGCTCGCGGCGACGTTGAGGATGTGCGTCTGATCGAAGCCGAACGTGAACCAGTGCCCGCCGGGATCCACGCGCTCGCTGCGAGAGAGCGTGTAGCTCAGCCAGCCGTAGAAGCCGTCGCCGAGCGGGCGACGCACGAGCGCTTCGAGACCGTACGAGCGTCCCTGCTCGTCGGCGGTGAATGCCGTTCGCTGCGTCGTGCCGTTGCTGTAGCCGAGGTTCAGCCGCGCGATGTCCCACATGTAGCTGAAGTAGCCGGTGAGACGGGCGTAGATCCCGAGCGGGAGGTTCGCTTCGACCTGCGCGGACGTCTGCCACGCGCGCTGCGGTCCGAGCCGAGGATCACCGGCGATCTGGAGCGTCTGGTAGACCTGCGGCGGCTGCGTGAAGAGGCCCGACGACGCGGTGAGCGTCACGTCCGGGCTCGCATGGACCCGCACGACGGCGCGTGGATCGGGCGCGAGATCGAAGTACTGGCCGTAGCGCAGGATGTCGAGCCGCGTACCGAGGCTGATCTCGACGGGCTGGAAGTCGAGGATGGCTTCGCCGTAGATGCCAGGCGTGCCGAGGCCCACGCGCGACTGGATGGCGACGAGCTGCGGATCGAAGGTCGGGTTGTCGTAGAGGCCGAGGCCGAGCGCGACGGGCGCGGTCACGTTCACGCCGAAGGACGTGCCGCTCGCGTCCACGCCGAAGTTCGTGCGCAGCCAGGGCGCGATCGCGGTCGCGATGTCGAGACGCAGCGCGCCGATGAAGTTCTCGAAGCTGAAGACCTGCTGCGCCATCGCGGCTTGTCGCGTGCCGAAGCCGGTGACGTCGCGCCCGACGCTGCCCGACAGGCGCACCGTCGTGGTCTCGCCCACGTGCCAGTCGAGGCGCGCGATCACGCGCTGGAACGAGTACGAAAGAGAGGTCTGACTGTTCGCCGACGTGGTGCCGCTACCGACGGCGCTCGTGGAGTCGAGCGAGTCGTCGGAGCCGAAGACGAAGAGCGACGCGGAGAAGTGATCGGAGAATCGGTACTCGATGCGGGCTTGGTAGTCGTCGTACGCGACCGTGGGCAGCGCCTGACCGCTGATCTGGCTGATGAGCGGCAGGATGAGCTCGAAGTAGCTGCGACGGCCGGCGAAGCTGAGGTTGCCGCGATTGTTGTCGAACGGGATCGAGGCGTAGGCCTCGGCACGCAGAGCATCGACCTGCAGCTCGATGTGCGTGGGGCCGGGCGGGGCGCCGGTCTCGAGGCTCACGACGGCCGCGCTGTAGCGTCCGTACCGAACGGGGTAGTTGCCCGGATAGAAGTCTTGTCGCGTGATGAAGTGCGTGTTGATGACGGTGGGGCCGAGGAAGAAGTGCCAGAGATTCGGCACCGGGTAACCGTCGATGAAGTAGCCCGTGTTGTTCAGGCCCGCGCCGCGGACGACGAGCAGTGGAACGCCGTACGGAAGACGAGCGACGCCGGGCATGAACTGGAGCACGCGCACGGGATCGCCGAACGTTCCCGGAACGGTGCTCAGCTCGGCGCCGGTGAGCGTCATGCGTGTCGCCGCGCCCGGCTCGGGCCGATCGGCGACACCAGTCGCGGAGTACGTCGCGACCTCGTCGTCGCTCAGCTCGGGCTCGTCGATCGGGCTCGTCGTCGTGCTCGTGCTCTCGCTCTCGCTCACGACCTCGCGCTCACGCTCGCGCTCCGCGTCGGCCGCTGCGTCGCCCTCCGCGACCGTCGGCTCGGGCTCCTCGATCGCGATCGCATACCGAAACCGAATCCGCGCCGGCACCGGCGTCCCGTCGCGTGTCGCAGGCTCGAAGCGCATCCCCGGCGCCGTCGCGAGCACCAGCGCATCGATGTCCTCGCGCAGCGGCGTGCCGATCGTGGCCTCCGTCACCGCACCGGTCGCGTCGATCGTCAGCACGAGATCGACGCCCGAGCCAGGCGGAATTGGCTCGGTACCTTCCGGAAGCGTGATCGCAGGTGCGTCGATCAGTCGCGGTGGGGTGCGCGTCGGCCCGACGGGCCCGGCATCGCTCGGCGGAGTGCCGGCATCCGCATCCTGCGCGAAGACGTGCCGGGGCTCGGCGCTGACGAACGCCCACAGCACGCACAACACCGCGAGCGCCCTGCAACGACCAGTCATCGCGCGGCCCACGCGTAGCACGCCGGCATCGCCCTGCACGCGGGCGGTATCGTCAGAGCGCCAAGATCTCGTTCGGATGCAGGGCGATGTGGTCGGCGCCGGCCTCTTCGAGCTCGGCGCGATCGCGGAAGCCCCAGAGCACGCCGACGCTCTTCATCTCGGCCGCGCGCGCGGTGTGGATGTCGACGAACGTGTCACCCACGAACACGCATGCGCTCGCGGACAGCCCGAGCGCGCTCGCCGCCAGCCGTGCAGGCGCCGGGTCGGGCTTGCGCGGAACGCCGTCTCGCTCGCCCACGACGACGTCGAACGCGCCCGCACCGAAGAGCCGATCGGCGACGAGCTCCGCGAGCGCCTGCGGCTTGTTCGTGACGACGCCGAGCCGATCACCGCGAGCACGGAGCGCGTCGAGCAGCGCGACGATGCCGTCGTAGGGACGCGAGAGCGCGATCAGGTTCTCGCGGTACCGCGCGCGGTAGCGCTTTCCGATCTCGTCGATGCGCGCGTCGTTGCCGGGCGGGATCGCCTTGCCGACGAGCTGGCCCACGCCCTCGCCGACCAGCATGCGGTAGCGATCGATCGGGTGCTCCGGAAAGCCGCTCTCGCGCAGCACGAAGTTCATCGCGCCGCCGATGTCGGCGAGCGAGTCGACGAGCGTGCCGTCCATGTCGAAGAGAAACGCGCGCGTCATCGAGCGAAGAGCTTTCGTGGGTCCTTGAACGACTTCAGCTCGATCGCGTTCCCGCTCGGATCGCGCACGAAGAATGTCGCTTGCTCGCCGACCTCGCCCGCGAACCGGATGCGCGGCGCGATCAGGAACGTCGTGCCGCTCGCCTCGAGCTTCTTCGCGAGCGCGTGCCAGTCGTCCCACGGCAGCACGGCACCGTGATGTCGGACGGGGACGTCGTCGCCGTCGACCTCGTTGGTGGAGGCGACGTCGATCGTCTCCGAGACGTGCGCGCTGATCTGATGGCCGAAGAGATCGAAGTCGATCCAGCGCTCGGCCTCGCGACCGACCGTGCAGCCGAGCGTCTCCACGTAGAAGCGGCGCGTCGACTCGACGTCCTTCACGGCGAACGCGAGATGGAACGGAATGCGCGGGCTCTCGCGCGCACCGAGCAGGCGATCGACGAACGCGACGACGCTCTGCAGGCGATCGCCCTCGAAGTCCGGATAGAACCCGAACGGATCGATCAGCACCGCGCGCATGCCCGCCGCGTTCGCGCCGACCACGTCCACGCCCGGGATGTCGCCGAGATAGACCGAGCGGTCGGCGCGCTGCCCCGTCTTGGCGAGCGCGCGACGAAAGAGCTCCGGGTCGGGCTTGCGAACGCCCTCGTCGTGCGAGTCGGTGACGGTCGCCACGAACGGTGCGAGCCCGACGCGCTCGAAGAGAGCGGGCAGTGCGCCTTCGGAGTTCGAGATCACCGAGACGTGGATGCCGGCGTCCAACAGACGCGCGAGCGATGCGAGCAATCCGTCCGGCACGCGCCGCCAGAGGTTCATCGCATCGTGCGCACGACGCAGCGGCGGCACCATCGCGCGGGCGTGCGTCTCGCCGATCCCCGCCGCGGCCAGCAGCGTGACGAGATAGAGCCCCCACGCATCGGCATGCGAGACGCCCGCGCGCATCAGCGCTTCGTAGCGCCGCTTCGCGCTGCCCTCGATCTGCTGCAGCGCGCGGCCGTCGACCGGATAGCCGTGCGCCGACACGATGTCGGCCACGGCCTGGTGATCGAGGAACACGATCGTGTTCCCCGCGTCGAGGAACACGGCCTCGACGGGGGCTTCTGCGGTCACAGCAGCGAAATGAGTCGCTTGGCGCGCTCTTCGGCCGCTGCGAGGATCGACTTCGCCTCGTCCTCGGGCACGCGCACCTTCTTCACGAGCTCGCCGAGGACCTGCTTCTCCTCGTCGCTCTGATGGCCGTCGATGTACGTGAGGATGACCGCGTGCTGGAGCAGCGCGCGACGATCGGCGGCAGAGAGATCACTGACGGGCACGTCGGCGATCGCGCGCGGCGTCTTGGCGTACTCGCGGATCGCGTCGGCATCCTTGCCGGAGACGTCGAACGCGGACAGGAGCGCTTCGATCACTTCGTGCTCTTCGGCTTCCACACGGCCGTCGGCCCACGCGACCGCGACCAGGGACTTGATCATCGCCTCTTGGTAGTCCTCCATCGTTCTCTCCTCGCGCGCGAGGCTATCACAGGCGTTTGCACGATTGTCGGCACGACGGACCCGCCCCTTAACGCGTGCGGGGCTCGTATCGCGTGTGCGAGAGTGCGAAACGGTGCGGGTCCTTCTGCCGATCGCTCTGAGCGCCGCAGTCTTCGCGACCGCGTTCGTGGCGCGTGCGGACGACGCCGGCCTCGACGCGGGAGTCGATGCGGCGCTCGTGACCGATGCCGGAGCCGTGATCGACGCGGGCCCGTCTTCCGCCATCGCGAGCCCGCCCTCGCCCGCCGCGCTCGTGGACGTCGAGACACGCGACGTGATCCGGACGCTGCTCGGCCTCGTGGCGTTGATGGTCCTCGCATACGTCGGCGGTCATCCGCGCATGACGAAGCTCGAGCAGCGCATGGGCATCGCGCAGGTGATGACGAGCGGGCTTCCCTACGTGTTCCTCGGCTTGCTCGCGCAGCAGCCGGCGTTCGACGTGCTCAACGAAGCGACGCTGCGCAGCATGCTGCCGCTGCTGCAGTTCGGGCTCGGATGGATCGGCTTCCAGACCGGGTTCTCGTTCGAGGCGCGCGCGCTCGATCGCGTGCCGCGCGGCACCGGCACCGTCGTCATCCTGCTCTCGAGCTTTCCCTTCGTCGTCATCTCGGGCGCCTCCGCGTTGTTCCTCTGGGCCGTCGGCCTCGGTCCCGATCCGATCGCGCTCGCGCGTGACGCGTGCTTGCTCGGTCTGGCGGGCGCGCTCTCGGCGCCGACGCTCGAGCGCATCGTCGGGCAGCGCATGAACACGCAGGCGCTCGGGCTCGCGCGCGCCATCGCGGTGCTCGACGACGTGCTGGGTGTGCTGGCGCTCGCGTGCCTCGCCGCGTTCCTCCACGTCGGCACGACGAGCGCGAGCACGCATCACTGGCAGCTCCCGGGCGTGGGCTGGGTCTTCGTCACGTTCGGCATGGCCGTCTCGATCGGCCTCGTCGTGTACGTCGTGCTGCGCGGCACGGACTCGGGCGGCGAGAAGACGTCTCTCTTGCTCGGCTCGGTCGCGCTGACTGCGGGCCTGGCCGGCTACCTCGCGCTCTCACCGCTCGTGATCTGCTTCTTCGCCGGCATCCTGCTGCGCAATCTCCCGGGCGACGACAAGGAGGAGCTCGAGAGCACGTTCAAGCGGCTGGAGCGTCCGATCTATCTGTTGTTCCTGGTGATCGTCGGCGCGCTCTGGCGCATCCAGGACTGGCGCGGCTGGGCGCTCTTGCCGGTGTTCGTCGCGGCGCGCTTCATCGGCCGCTTCGCCGGTGCACGCGTGTCGCGCTCGCTGCCCGAGAGCGAGCGACCGGTCGCGCTCGACTACACCGAGGACCAAGATCTCGTCGCGCCGCCGATGGGCCAGCTCGCGCTCGCGTTCGTGGTGACGGCGCAGACGCTCTACGAGAGCCCCGCCGTGCCCGCGTTCGTGACCGCCGTGATGGGCAGCGCCGTGCTCGTGGAGATGGTCGTCCAGATCTCGAGCCGTCGCCGTCGCGCGCCCGTCGTGCCGAAGCCCGCCGAGATGGAGAGTGAGAGCGAGCCCGTCGATCCGATCGGAACGACTGCGATCGCCGAGCTGCCCGCCGCGAGCGCGCCCGAAGCGGAGAGCGCGGAAGCGCCCGCGGCGCCGAGCGACGAGCCGAGCTCGAAGCTCGAAGGAGAAGGCGGATGAGCGCCATCAAGCGGCTGCTCGTCATCGTCGTCATCTGCGGCGTCATGCAGGCCGTCGAGTCGTTCGGCGATCCCTCGCTCGATCCGCGCCGCGCCGCGTCCGCGCTCGTGGTCGGCATCGGCTTCGTCCTGATCGCCGCGTGGTTCTCGGGACGGATCTTCTCGACCATGCGCCTGCCCAAGCTCACCGGGTATCTGGCGATGGGCATCGTCGCGGGGCCGCTGCTCGGCCTGCTCGCGCCGAGCACCGTGACGGGCATGGGCCTCGTGAACGGCATGGCCACCGCGTTGATCGCGCTCACCGGCGGCAGCGAGATGGACTTCCGCGCGATGCGCCCGCTCTTCAAGTCGATCGCGTGGATCTCGCTCATCGCCGTCGTCGGCACGGCGTGCGCGCTCTCGCTGCTCACGTACGTGCTCGCGCCATACCTCGCGTTCATGCAGGGGCTCTCGCCCATCGCGCGCATCGCGATCTCGCTCGTCGTCGGCGTCGTGACGGTCGCGCAGTCGCCCGCCGTGGTCGTCGCGATCCGCGCCGAGACCGGCGCCGACGGACCGGTCGCACGCACCTCGCTCGGCGTCGTCGTCCTCGCCGACCTGCTCGTGATCGTGCTCTTCGCGATCGTCAGCTCGGCGGCCGATGCCGCCATCTCGGGCACCGCAGACTTCGCGCGCACCGCGCGACAGATGACGTGGGAGCTCTTCGGCAGCCTCGGCATCGGCATCTCGATCGGCGCGATCCTGTCCGCGTGGCTGCGCTTCGTCGGCGAGCGCGGCCTCGATCTCTTCGTCTTGCTCGTGTGCTTCGTCGCCGCCGAAGTGGGTCGGCGCGTGCACCTCGATCCCCTGCTCGTGATGCTCGCGGCCGGCATGTTCGTCGAGAACGTGAGCCGGCGCGGCGCGGTGCTGCGACGCGCGTACGAGGACGCGTCGCTGCCCGTGTACATCCTCTTCTTCACGGTCGCCGGCGCGAGCGTGCACCTGCGCGAGCTCCCGACGGTCGCCCTCCCTGCGGCAGCGTTCATCCTCGTGCGGGGCTTCGGGCTCTACTTCGGCACGGCGCTCGCTGCGCGCGTCTCCGGGGCCGATCCGGCCGTCGCGAAGTTCGGCGGCTTCGGCCTCTTGCCGCAGGCGGGCCTCGCGATCGCGCTCTCACAGCTCTTCTCGCGCACGTTCCCGTCGCTCGGAGCGAGCACGGCGGCGCTCACGCTCAGCATCGTCGCGATCAACGAGATCGTCGCGCCCGCCATCTTCCGAATCGCGCTCGTCCGCTCGGGCGAGGCCGTCAACGCCGCGTCGCAGAGCGTCGAGATGCCACTCGCGGACGAGGAAGACGAAGAGGCGTCGGCCGAGACCGAGGAGCCGGCTCCTTGATCACGGCGATGTAGCCGAGACGGAATCGCCCCATTTCACGCCGGATCGCGTACACCTCGCGCCATGGGGAAGCAAACGAACCTCCACCGCGCGCTCGGCTGCGCGCTCTTGCTCGCGATCACGTCGACGGCACACGCGCAAGACGACGGCCAGGAGATGGGCCGACGCGTTCGCTCCGTGGCGCGCGTGATCGTGAGCGACGACATCGGCGGACAATTCGCCGAGCCGGAGTGCCACGACGGAGAGCTCGTGCGCACGCACGCGACGTCGGCGTTCACCGGCGTGTTCATGGAGCGCGGAGCCGGCAGCGACGAGCCTCTCGTCGTCGACGCGGGCGGACTGCTCACGCCGCACGGCGTGGCGCGCTTCGCGGCGCGCGATCTGCCCGACACGCTCGTCCAGCTCGTCGTCGGTCTCGGCTACGACGCGCTCGCGCTCGGCGAGCACGATCTCGGCGCGCCGCGTGCTCGCATGATCGAGCTCGCACGGCGCCTGGGCGATGCGCACGTGCCTTACGTCGCGTCGAACCTCAGCTGCGACGGTGCCGCCGACGCGCTCTGCGACACGATCGTCGACCAGCAGGATCCACCGTTCCGCATCCGCGTCGGCGCGGAGAACGCCGCGTTCCTCGCGTTCCTCGACACCGACGTGCTGCAGCGTGTCGCGCCGGATCGCCGCGAGGGCATCACGATCGAGCCGATCCCCGTCGTGCTTCCGGAGGCCGTGCGCGTCGCGCGCCTCGCAGGCGCGACGCTCGTCGTGGCGGTGCTCGCGGTGACGAGCGACGAGGCGCTCACGATCGCACGGCGCCTCCCGCCGGACGCTCGCCCCGACGTCCTCGTGCTCGCGGGCGAAGGCGACGAGCTGCTCTTCGCGCGTCCGGCGACGGTCGTGCCGCCCATCGTGTCCGCGCCTCCTGGCAGCGGCGTCGAGCTGCTCGTCGGTCAGTCGGACGAGCTGCGGCACGGCTTCGAGATGCTCGCGCGCCCGCTCGAGCTCGAGGGCTCGCGACCTGCGCCGCCGGTCGATGCGTTCGTCGAGGCCGTGGGCCACGCGTACTGCGAGGCGTGGGGCCGCGCGCTGCCCGGCGGTCACCTCGCGCGCGAGATCGGTCCGACGGAGATCGCGGAGCTCGCGGCGCGGATCGTGCGCGAGCATGCCCACGCGGACGTCTCGTTCCTCAACATCGCGGCCATCGACGAGAGCTTCGTCGCTGCGACGCCCACGCAGCTGAGCGCGAGCGACTTCTACATCGCGCTCAGCTACGACGAGCCGATCGTCGTCGCCGACGTCAGCGCGGAGTGGCTCGCCGAAGCGCAGTCGCGGCTCGCATCCCATCGCGTCGTCGCGCCCGGCCTCGGCACCGACGACACCGACGACGCCGTCGCGCCCGGCGACGAGGACAACGATCAAGACACGGAGGGCGAGGGCGACGAGGACGACGACGACCCGAGCCTCGGCACCGATCCCGCGGAGGACACGTCGAGCGACTCCGGAGAAGAAGACACACCCGACCAGAGCGCGATGCGCGTGCGCGGTCGACCGGCGGTCTCGGGGCCCGGCGCGAGCTATCGCGTCGCGACGATCCGATTCCTCGCCGAGGGCGGCGACGGCTCGCTTCCACCGCTGCCCGCGGGCAGCGAGTGGCACACGCTCGGCGTCGTCCTGCCGGACGGAACGTTCCACTACGACTCGCTGCGCGATGTCGTGATCCACGCGCTCGAGCCCGAGGACGCACGCGACCCGCGCGATGCACGGCCTTCGCCCAACGACACACCCGAGTGGGTCGTGCGTGGATCGCTCGACGGTAACTTCGCGGGCTCCTCCGTCTCGAACCCCGCCATGTACGAAGATGCGCTGCTCGCGACCGACACCGCGATCTCGCTCGGTGCCGTCGGCGATGTGCGCGTGGATGCGACGGCCCCGGACTGGACCTGGGAAAACCGACTCCTCGCGCGCTACCGCACGCAGTGGACGCCGTCGGACACGCCGGGAGAAGCAGGCAAGTTCGTCGAGGCGAGCGATCAGATCCAGCTGCGCACGCTGCTCTCGTACCGCGGCTGGCGGCCGCATCCGAGCGAGTTCTACATCCCGGACGCGTACGCCGAAGCGTTCATCGAGTCCGAGTTCACGCGCCCCGACGGCCCCATGGCTCGCCAGTGGCATTGGTTTCTCGTGCGACCGACCGTCGGCTTGCGCTTTCCGCTCGCGACCGAGCTCTCGGTGAAGCTGCAGGCCGGCTTCCAATCCCAGGTCTTCGCGCCCGATGGCGCGCCCGCGTTCGGTTTGGGCGCGTCGGTGCAGCTTCGTCAGTGGCAGATCCTGAACGCGGGCGGACGCTCGCTCACGGCCGACGGCTACATCGACTTCTTCGACGTGTCCTTCTTCGATCAGGCGCACGTCCAGGTCCGCGGTCAGCTCGATCTCGCCCTCGATCTCGCGGGACCGCTCGCCATCACGCTCGGGACGACGCTCTATCTCCAACAAGACGGGTCGGCGCAGCTCGGAACGGCGATCGCAGCGACCGCAGGCCTGCGTCTCTCGGCCGTGACGCGCGTCATCGGCCCCTGATCGTTCAGTCGTTGGCGGCGACGAGCGTCTCGCGCAGCCACGGCGACGGCGCCGCGCCGCGCGCGATCCATCCCTCGAGCAAGATGCGCGACGGCGCGAGCCGCTCCTCGAGCGGCGTGAAGATGGCCATCAGTCGCGCCAGCTGCGTGCGGATCTCTGCGGGAGTGCCCGGCGAGCCGGGTCGACGCCATTGCGTCGGGTCCGCTTCGCGGGCCACTCCAGCAGCGATCGGTGTGCGGTGTGGATCGTCCTCCGGCAGCGCGGCGAGCTCCTCGTCGAGCGAGCGAGCGGTGCGCTCGAGCAGCAGGATGTTCGGCGCGGTGTCGAGCAGCCAGATCCCGTCGTCGATCTCCTCGCGCTCGAAGACGTAGCTGAGGCGCGAGGCCTTCATCATGACGGTCAGCGCCAGCTCTTGGATACGCGCCCTCGGATGGGTGCAGAGCGCCGTGCCGATCTCGCGTCCGAGACGCTGCATGCGCGGGCCATCGAGGCTCAGCGGCGCGTCGGGATCCTCGCCGATCTCTTCACGGAGCATCTGCATCATCTCGTCGAGCCTCGCGCGGATCACGGCCGTATCGACCATCTCGGGCTCGGGCTCCGGCTCGTCCTTCTTCGCGAGCTCCTCGAGCTCGCGCTCGCTGATCGTGCGCGAGAGCGTGCAGTGGATGCGCTGCGGACAACGCTCGCAGTGCCGATCACACCAGTTGTAGATCGAGCCGAAGTCGGTGATCGGCTCGTCATTCTCTTCGTGCTCGCCCGACATCACGCCTTCTTCGCCTCGCGCTCGTCCTTCTGCTTGCGCCTTATGTCGCCGAAGAACTTCTTGAGCAGCTCGCTCGCCTCGGTGCGCCGCACGCCGGTGGTCGCGATGAAGCGGTGATTGAGGCGCAGGTCGCTGCCGATGTTGTAGAGCGTCTGCGTCGCGCCCGCCTTCGGGTCCTCGGTCGCGTACACGACGCGATCGATGCGCGAGTTCACGAGCGCGCCCGCGCACATCGGGCAGGGCTCGAGCGTCACGAAGCACGTCGCGCCCGAGAGACGCCAGGTGCCGAGCGCCTTGGCCGCATCACGCAGGGCGATGAGCTCGGCGTGCGCCGTCGGATCCTGGAGCGTCTCGCGCAGGTTGTGCGAGCTCGCGATCACTGCATCCCCGTGGACGATCACGCACCCGACGGGCACTTCGCCTGCCTCGCCCGCCAGGCGCGCCTGCGCGAGCGCCAGGTCCATCCATTCGTCGTCGGTCATGTGGCGGTTCTCGGCAGGATACTCGGGCGGGTTGCGCGTGCGCGGCGAGGTCTGCTACGAGCAGCCTCGTTCCGGTCGCGAGACCGGCTCATGGCCTCGCCAACGCTGGCCCGTCAACCCTGCCAGGCCCGGAAGGGAGCAACAGTCGCGGTGACCAGCGTGTGGCGGGGCCTTTCTATCTCTTGCGGTCGCTAGCGCTCCCGCGGCGGGGGCCCGTCGGGCACCCCGCGACCCCCGTACTACCTGCGTCGAACCGACCTGCCTCGCCCCCTCGCTCTCAGCCTGCACACGCCCTCGATCTGACTCCTTCGTCGCCTTGATCGGTCAGCACAGCCGCGCGATCCTAGAGGCCGATGGGCGTTTCGTCGGCCGAGCTGGAAGAGCGCATCGCGAGCGTCGTCGCGCGCGTGCGTGATCCGCGCGCCGGGCTCTACGGCCCGGGCTCGGTGAGCTGGCGCGTGAACCGCGAGGCGATCGTCATGCTCGGCGGCGGGCGCGCCGCGTTGCTCCAGCTCGCGCATCCGTACGTCGCGTACGGCGTCGATCAGCACAGTGCGACGCGCCACGATCCCATCGGTCGCTTCCGCCGCACGTTCGAGAACGTGTTCGCGATGGTCTTCGGCGATCTCGATCATGCCGTCGCCTGCGCGCGCCGCGTCCACGCCGTGCACACGAAGATCCGCGGCGCGATCCACGAGCACGCGGGGCACTTCGCGCGCGGCCATCGCTACCAGGCCAACGACGTCGACGCTCTCTTCTGGGTGCAAGCGACGCTCATCGACAGCGCCGTGCAGGTCTACGAGCTGCTCGTCTCGCCGCTCACGCTCGCCGAGAAAGAAAGATACTACGACGAGTCGCGCCTCTTCTCCGGGCTCTTCGGCATCCCGGACTCCGCGATCCCCGCCGACTGGCCCGCGTTCCGCCGCTACTTCGACGCGATGGCTTCGGTGGCACTCGCAAAGAAATCCAACTGCGCG
>CAYSCF010000018.1:0-28793 GCA_964429305.1 uncultured Sandaracinaceae bacterium
TGGTGTGCGAAGCGAGGCCGTTGCGGCCCACGAGATAGTCGCGCACCTGTTCGCGTAGCTGGCTCTTCATGATCACGCCCGCGAACACGGCGTGGATGTGTGGCGCCTCGTCGGCCGGCCAGCCGTCGTGGCCCGGCCAGCGGTACCACGCCGCGAAGCCGTTCTGACCGAGGCGATCGAGCAACGCGCTGATCTGCGAGGACGAGAGCCCGCGGACGCTGACGTCGACGGCCGCCGTGTACGAGTGGCCGTCGACCGTTCCGTCGGGCGCATGGAAGCCAGCCGACGCGGCGGCGTAGCCCACCGTCTGCGAGATCTGCGAGGCGCTGACACCGGCACATCGGATCCGATCCGACGCCTCTGGATCCATGCCCGAGTGGATGAGCGCGTGATGAGCGCACGTCCCCCATCCGGGGCTCGTGGGCGTGTGCGCCGCGACGCACGAGTCGGGCGTGCCGGTCGCGTTCTCCTGACAGCCGTGCGCGCACGCCTGCAGCACGATCCAGTTCCCGTGCGCGTCGCAGCCGAGGATGTCGCTGTCGTGCGCGGGCACGAGCGGCACACGGCATGCGGGCCGGAGCGTCAGGCCGTGTCGCGCCGCGCTCGCGCCGCACCACGAGACACTGACGAAGCAATCGCAGACGGGGAGCGAGCACTCGGCGCTCGCCCCGGTCTCGCCCGTCTCGCAGCCCGAGCCGCACGTCGCGGTCGCGCTCCAGCCGTGCGCGTTGCACGTGAGCAGACGATGGCCCGTGTGCGACGCGTCGAGCGCGGTGCAGTGCTCGCTCGCCGCGTGCGCCGCGACATCGGCCTCGCAGTAGGTGCCTGGCCCGTCGAAGCACGCGCAGGCGGTCGGCCCGGCGTCGAGCGCGGTGAACGCGTCGTGCGCGTCGGCGTCGTGTGCAGTCGTCGCGGCGTCGCCGCCGCCGTCGTGAATCGTGATCGCGGCGTCGTGCCCGGGCGCGCCGCCGTCGGGGGAGACGAAGCCGCCCGCATCGGGCCGCGCGGAAGGCATCTCGAGCGACGCATCACACGCGCTCAGCGCGAAGAGCGGTGTCGAGATCGCAGCCCATCGTGCGAGACCGCTCGCGAGCGACCGGAGATTGGACGAAATGCGGACCGGAGTGCCCGAGATCGGCTTCATGCGCCCGATCAGCGCAAGCCGCGGGCCGCGCTCGTCTCAGTGCACGACGTGCTCGTGGACCTGGGCACCGCCGTCGACGGCCGTTCCGTAGATGTCCGCGAAGCGCAGCGAGCCGGCGCCGTCGCCCAGCGTGAGGTGCACGTGATCGAGGTACGCCTGCGTGCCCGCGATCGTCGTGATGGCCTGCGCCTGACAGCCGCCCGTCGGACGCCGCCCGGTGCGCACCGAGAGATGCCGTGACGAGAGCGCGCGGATGACGATGTCCATCGTCATGCCGTCGTCACGCGACTCCGCGACGCGCTGCGAGCCGACGCCGTAGACCGGGCCCTCGAACATGTTGAGCCCGTGCGTGACGTGGCCGTCGTGTCCGTTCTCGAACTCGCGCCAGTACACCTCCATCGGCGAGCCGCTCGCGGGATGGCAGCTCGTGTCGAGATGGATGCCGTAGTCGACGCGGTTGTGATCGTCGCTCTTGTCGATGAAGAAGATGGTCTGCACGTCGTGTCGGTCGAACGCGACGTCCGCCTCGGCCACGGCCGCCACCGCGAGCACCGCGAGCACGATCGTCGCCCGCCTCATTGCGCCGCTCCGCTCGCCTCGACGTTGCACGCATCGAACGCGCGGCACTCTTCGAGGTTCTCCCCGAGCGGCCCGCCGTCGCACGGATGCTCGACCATCGCGATGCGACACGCGACGATCTCACCCCAGCTGATCGTGCATGGCAGACAGTGCGCAGCGCTCGCCATCGCCGCCGGCTCGCACACGTGCTCGCTGATCGTCGCGCTCGATCCGTCGGGACAGCTCACCTGACCGCCCGTCATCTGGATGTTCGCGTTCAGCCAAGGACAGAGCTCGACGAAGTCGGCCTCCGTGAGCGAGGCCGCGACGTTCGACCACGGGCGCGGCGGCGCCGCGAGCGCGCCGAGCCGCGCCTGGACCGCCGCGTTGCCGGGCAGCGCCGTGGGTGTGCTGTCCGCCGCGTGAGGCGGCGGCGAAGGCGAGGTGTGGCCGCCGCACGCGGCGAGCGCGAGGGCAGTCGTGAGGACGAGGCTTCTCATGCAGGTCCCGAGCATCCGGTGGGAAGACAGCTCTCGCCAGCGTTGCAGCACTGACAGGCGCTCAGGCACGCCGTCTGACCCGGCGCACAGGTGAGCGGCTCACACGCGCCGAGCACGCACGACGCGCAGAGACCGCACGCCGGGACGCACTGGCTCGGCTGACACTCGTACGAAGGCGGCGTGGTGACGGGCATGTGCTCCGAGCACTGGAAGCCCGGATCGCACGTGCCGATGCACTGACCGCCGCAGCCGTTCGACTCGCCACAGCGACGACCGACGCACGAGGGCGTGCACGCGCAGTGGAGCGGCGAGCCACTGCAGCTCTCGCCGGTGCCGGTGCACATCGTGCCCGGCGTGCAGGTGCCACCGCAGCCGTCGCTCGGCGTACTGCCGCATGCGCGCGTGGAGGGAGGCGTGCACGTCGGCGTGCAGCAAGTGGTGCCGGTGCAGCGCTCGCCCGTCGGACACATCGTTCCGTTCGGGCACATCGGGCAGCCCGCGGGCTCCGTCGGGTTGGTGCCGCACGCGAGCGTGCTGCCGGCTGCGCACGTCGGACAGCACGAGCTGCCCATGCACGTCGCACCGACACTGCACATCGTCCCGTTGCCGCACGTGCGACACACGTGACCGGCGCTGTCGACCTGATCGGGGATGTGCGCGCCGCACATCACGCCGCCCGCGCTCGGGCACTGTGGGCAGCACGCGCCGGCGATGCAGCTCGAACCGCTCGCGCACATCGTGCCGGGGGTGCACGTCGCGCACGCCGTGCCGTCGCTGCCGATGACATTCGGGATCGTCGTGCCGCACGCGACGCTCGCCGGGCTCGGGCAGGTGCCGCAGCACTCGCGATCCATCGGGTTGGTGTCGCCGATGGGGGCCGCACAGCTGGTGCCCGTCGGGCACATGGAGCCCACGCCCGTGCATGTACGACACGTCGGCGACGGGATCGGATCGCTACATGCGACCGAGCCGGCGCCGGCACACGTCGGACAGCACGTGCCGCCCGCGCCACCGGTGCACGTGGTGCCGGACCCGCAGCCCATCGTGCCGAAGCCCGTGCACGTCCGACAGACGTGGCCCATCGCATCGAGCACGTTCGGGATCGGCATGCCGCACGCGACCGTGCTCGCCGCCGCGCAGTTGCCGCAGCACTCGTGCACCGTCGGCATGCCGGGCGGCACGACGCAGCTCAGGCCGCTCGCGCACATCGTGCCGAGGCCTCCGCAGGTGCGACACGAGGCATGGCCCGCGGCATCGGCCGGGTTCGGGATCGTCGTGCCACAAGCGACCGCCGTCGGATCGGGACAGTTCGGACAACAGGAGCCCATCGCATCGCACGTCGCGCCGGCAGCGCAGCGCGTCCCGGTGCCAGTGCATGCGTGGCTGCCCATGCACGTCGGCGGGATGCTCATGCCGCAGTCGATCATGCTCGCCCCGACGCACGTCGTCGTGCACGTGCACGCGCCCGACACGCACGCGAGCCCGCCGGTGCACGGACCGTTGCAGTGTCCGCCGCAGCCGTCGTCGTCACCGCACATCGAGCTCGCGGTGCACGTCGGCACACACTGACAGGTTCCCGTGTCGGGGTTGCACACGTCGTGCGCTCCGGTGCACGAGCCGTTGCAGAAGCCGCCGCATCCGTTCGGCGCACCGCACACGGCGTCGGCCGCGCAGTGCGTGATGCACTCGCAGTGGTTGTCGATGCAGCGCTGGGGCGGGACGCAGGCGGGCGTGCATCCGCAGGTGTCGACGCACGTTCCGTTGTTGCAGACCTGGCCCGGGCTGCAGTGCACGTTGAAGCACGGGTTCACGATGCACGCGCCCGCGCGGCAGAACTGTCCGTCGGGGCACGTCACGCCCTCGCACACCGAGTGCGGCGTGCAGGTGAGATCGCAGGCGAATCCGGTGCCGCACGCGGCATCACACGGCGTGATGGGCGTGCACGATCCGTTCTGCGGGTTGCAGTACTGGCCGGTCGGGCACGAGACGCCTTCGCACGCGACGGGCAAGCAGCCCGGGAAGCACGTGCCGTTGACGCACGTCTCGTTCGCCGCGCAGGCGATGCCCGCGCACGGATCGGTCAGCGCGACGCAGATCGCGCGACAACGATCGGTCGCCATGCATGGATTGGCCGTCGCGCAGGGATCGGCCTGGCAGAGATTGCCGAAGCAGAGCTGTCCGGCCGGACAGTCGAGATCGGTGGTGCAGCGCGCGGCCCCGCCGTCGTGATCGCTCGCGTCGTGGCCTGCGTCGGGCCGCACGAACGCGTCGCGGTTGGCGTCGATGCCGAGGCCGCCGTCCTGCGGCCCTGCATCTCCGTTGAGAGTCGGGCCCGCGCAGTCGCAGCCGCTCGCGAGCGCCAGCGAGATGGAGAAGAGCGCGAGCGCCGCGAGACGAAGACTGCGTGTAGCCGGCATTCCTCGAATTTACACGACTCTCGTGACGACCAGGCGTCGATTCGCCGGCGAGGCACCCCGCCCCAGCACGCTTGACCAAGTGCTTGGTCAAGTCCCAGAATCGATGGATGCGCTCGGTGAACGTCGGCGAAGCCAAGACTCACCTCTCGTCTCTCATCGAGAGCGCCGAGCGAGGCGAAGAAGTGGTGATCGCGCGGGCAGGCCGACCGGTCGTCCGGCTGGTGCCCGTGCGGACGAGCGAGCGTGTCTTCGGCATGGATCGCGGGAAGTTCGTCGTGCCGGACGACTTCGATGCGCCGCTGCCCGACGACGTCGCGTCGGCGTTCGCCGGCGAGAAGCCTCGCTCGAAGCGCATGCGACGCAAGTGAGGTTGCTGCTCGACACGCACGTGTTCCTCTGGCTCCAGACCGATCCCGAGCGCCTGCGTGCGAGCACGCGGACGCTGCTCGCGGCGACGGAGAACGAGGTCTATCTCTCGGTCGCGAGCGTGTGGGAGATGGCCATCAAGACGAAGCTGGGCCGGCTGCCGATTCCCGAGCCGCTCGATCGCTACGTTCCCTCGCGCTGTGACGCGTCCGGGGTGGGGCTGCTCTCCATCTCGGCGGCGTCGGCATTCGAGGTCGCGCGCCTGCCCGACCATCATGCCGATCCGTTCGACCGCATGCTCGTCGCGCAAGCGCGCGTCGAAGGTCTGCAGCTCGTGACGAACGATCGCGAGATCCGACGCTACGACGTTCGGCTCGTGCGCGCCTGATCCGCGGACACGCGGCGTCGTTCAGCTCGGACCGAACATCACCAGGAGATCCACCTCGTCGGGCGCGATGCTCGACGCGCCACACGATCCGATCGTCGCTCGCGCGGTCGCCCACTCGCGCATGCCTCCGCGGAGCTCGTCGCCGCGGAACACCGCGCGCTCAGCCTGCGTCGGCGGTGAACGCGGGGCGGGACGTGTAGCGCGAGAGGTGGTGCTCTTCGTCGCCGTAGCTCGCGTTGAGCACGCTCATGCGCTTGAAGTAGAGGCCCACGTCGTGCTCGTCGGTGATGCCGATACCGCCGTGGAGCTGCACTGCTTGCTGCACGACGAACTTGCCGCCGACCGCGAGCTGCGCCTTCGCGATCGAGATCGCGCGCTTGCGCTCTTCGATATTCTCGTCGTCGGCCTTGATGGCCGCGAGGATCATCGTGCTGCGCAGGAGCTCGACCTCGACGAACATGTCGACCGCGCGGTGCTGCAGCGCCTGGAAGCTGCCGATCGGCACGCCGAACTGCTTGCGCGTCTTGAGATACGCGACGGTCATGTCGAGCACGGTGCTCGCGATGCCGAGGCCTTCCGCGCACGCGGCGGCCGCGCCGAAGTCCATCGCCGCGTCCAGCGCTCGAGCGGCCTTCTCGCCGGGCTCGCCGAGGAGCGCATCGGCATCCACCTCGACGTTCTCGAGGTGAACTCGCGCGGCGGCCTTGCCGTCCATCGTCTTGATGCGTTGGATGCTCAGGCCCTTCGTGCCCTTCGGCACGGCGAACAGCGCGAGCCCGCCGGGGGTCTTGGCCGAGACGATCAGCGTGTCGGCCGCGTGGCCGTTCTCGACGAAGATCTTGTCGCCCGTGATGGCGAAGCGATTGCCGTTCTTCTCACCCTTCGTCGCGACCGCGCGCACGTCGTAGCGACCCGCGCGCTCCATCCATGCGAGCGCGAGGCTCGTCTTTCCTTCGATCATCGGCTCGAGCAGCTTCTTGGCCTGCGCCGTCGATGCCGACTTCCACACCGCGGTGCCGGCGACGATCGCCGACGCGATCACCGGCTCGGGCGTCAGCGTGGTGCCGAGCTTCTCGACCACGAGCGCCGCATCGAAGAAGCGCATGCCCATGCCGCCGACGCTCTCGGGGAAGAAGAGACCGAGCCAGCCGAGCCCGGCCATCTCCTTCCACACCTTGTTCTCCCAGCCGTTCTCGACGACGTCGCGCTCGGCAGTGCTGCGCAGCTTGCGGAATCGCTCCACGGGGGAGCTCTTCTTGGCGAAGCTCGCGGCCTGCTCGGACAACATCTTCTGTTCTGCGGTGAGCTCGAAATCCATCTAACTGCTCCTACGCGTTCGCCGGAAGACCGAGGATCCACTTGGCGATGACGTTGCGCTGGATCTCGTTGGACCCGCCGTAGATCGTCGTCGCGCGCGTGTAGTTCATCGTGCTGGCGATCCACTGCTCGCCCGGGTCCACCACGCCCGGCTCGTTGAACCAGCTGAGGCTGTCGGGGCCCATGATTTCCATCGCGAGCTCGAAGCACTGCTGCAGGATCTCGGCGCCGCGGATCTTGAGGATCGAGCTCTCCGGCCCCGGCGCGTGCCCGAGCTGCGCGCCCGCGAGCGCGCGATAGTTCTGCATGCGCAGCGACTCGAGACGAATCTCGAGGCGCGCGATCTTGCTCACGAAGCCCGGGTGCTCGAGCGCCGTCTGGCCGTTCACCATCGTCTGCTTCGCGATGCGCTTCACGCGCTGCAGCGCGCGCGTGCTCGTGCCGACCGCGCCGATGAGCGTGCGCTCGTGACCGAGCAGCGCCTTGGCCATCGACCATCCGCCGTCGATCGGGCCGACGACGTTCTCCTTCGGCACGACCGCGTTGTCGAAGTACGTGTCGCAGAACGCGGGCGTGTGGCCCGTCGTCAGCATCGGCACCGCCTTCACGCCCGGCGTCTTCATGTCGATGAGCAGGAACGAGATGCCGGCCTGCTTCTTCACCGCCGAGTTCGTGCGCACGAGACAGAAGATCCAGTCGGCGTACTGCGCGTACGTCGTCCACGTCTTCTGGCCGTTCACGACGAGGTTACCCTTGCCGTCGTCGACCGCGGTCGTGCGCAGCGCGGCGAGATCGCTGCCGGCCTCGGGCTCGCTGTAGCCCTGACACCACTTCTCTTCGCCGCTCAGGATCTTCGGCAGATACCGCTTCTTCTGCGCGTCGTTGCCGAACTGGATGATCAGCGGGCCGACCATCGACAATCCGAACGGCGAGAGCACCGGCGCGCCCGATCGCTCGAGCTCTTCGCCGAAGATGAAGCGCTGCGCGGCGTCCCAGCCGGTGCCGCCGACCTCCTTCGGCCAGTGCGGCGCGACCCAGCCCTTCTTCGCGAGGACCTGGTGCCACTGCATCACTTCGTCCATCTCGAAGTGACCGTCGTCGTCGGCGAGCTTCTTGAGCTTGGGCGGCATCTCGTTCGCGATGAACGCGCGGACTTCTTTGCGGAACGCTTCCTGTTCGGGCGTGAACGACAGATCCATCGCTGCTTCTCCTAGGCTTTCCTAGACGGACTTGGACTCGGAGAGAATCTTCACGAGCTGGTTGATCGCCCACGTCTCCTTGGCGCGGAGCGACGCGAACTGCAGGCCGATCGCGCCGTCGCGCACCCAGCGCACGGTGCCGACCGTGTCGAGCTCGCTGTTGTTCGGCGGAACGGTCGCGCGAACGCGGACCGACGCGCCGTACGGGATCTCCGTCGAGCCTTCGATGAGCATGCCGCCGACGCTCACGTTGCGCGTGTGCGTGCTGATCTCGCGACCCTCGTAGTGGAGGGTGACGGGCATGGCGACATCGACGCGTTCGTGTTGTCTCTTGTTGTTCAAGGTGGGGTCGCGCGACTATACCGAGAAGCTCTCCGGAGGGAAGGGCGCAACGTGGCATCGAGCGCGAAGGAGAGCGACGCACGCAGAGGAAGCACGGCCGAGCGTGTCGGCTTGCTGCTCGCCGTGTGCATTCCCGCGGCGCTGATCGCCCTCTGGGCGAGCCCGCGCGCGGCGCGACCGGCCGAGCTGCCAGCACTCGTGTTTCCCGCCGAGGAGGTCGCACGCGACATCGCCGCACAAGATGCGCTGGCCGCGCGCGCCGTGGACGACGACGCCGAGCGCGAGCGTCGGACGCTCTATCTCGCGGAAGGGCTCGCCGAGGTGCGCATGGACGCGACGCCCGAGGAGTCGGCCTGGCGCGAAGGCCGCCTCGCTCACCTCGCCGGGGTGATCGCCGCGCGCGATCCCGAGATGCTGGCGGCCGTGCGCGCGCGCGACGTGATCCGCGTGATGCCGGCCCTGCGCGCAGAGGACGATGCGTCGGACACTGATCGCGCCTCCGAGCTCGGCACGTTCGCCTCGAATCTCGAGCGCTACGGCGAAGTGGTCGACGGCCGTCGCGTGGCGCCCGAGCTCGTGATCCGCACGGGCTTCCTCGCCCGATGGAACGCGATCCACGGCATCGTGATGACGGACGGCATGACCGATCTCGAGCGTCGCGCGTACTTCGGCTGGCTCGCGCTCGAGGGCGGCAGCGCGCCGATCCAGATGCGCATCGACGCGCTCGATGCGTACGGCGCCGCGGGCGGCACACGTGTGTGGGAAGCGCGCGGCGCGCTCGCCTACCAACTGGGCGACTACGCCGAGTCGGCGAGCGACTTCGAGCGCGCGTACGCCCTCACCGGCTCGCTGCGCCTGCGCAACCACGCCCTGGCCGCCGCGGCGGCCGACGTGGAGAGCGCCGAGTAGGGTCACGGTTCGTCCACGGGCGGCTTGCGCGCCGGAAGAACCGGAACATCCTCTCCGGCTTTGGCGTAACCTGGTTGCGGAGAGCGCGGGAGCCGAGAATCGATGCGCGTCGACCTACGCAAGACACTCTTCATCCTGCCGAACCTGTTCACGCTCTCGAGCATCTTCTGCGGCTTCTACGCGATGCTCGTGTGCACCTCTCCGTCGGTTCCGATCCCGGGCGGGAGCACGTCGAGCGCGGGTGGTGAGGTCAGCCCCGAGGCGTTCTACAAGGCGTCGATCCTCATCGTGTTCGCGATGTTCTTCGACACGATCGACGGGCGCGTCGCGCGCCTGACCAAGACGCAGAGCGCGTTCGGCGTGCAGATCGACTCGCTGGCCGACGTCGTCAGCTTCGGCGCCGCGCCGGCCGTGCTTCTCTACCGATGGTCGCTGCACCAGCTCGGGGTGTTCGGGCTCGTGGTCAGCTTCGTGTTCCTCGGCTGCGGCGCGATCCGCCTGGCTCGCTTCAACGTGCTCGCGATGGGCGCGGGCGGCGCCCCGAAGAAGCCGAGCAAGTTCATCCTCGGTCTGCCGATCCCGGGCGCCGCCGGCATCGTCGTCGCGCTCGTCGTCGCGAACTGGTTTCTGAACATCCCATCGCTGCGCCTCGATCGGCACCCCGAGATCGTGCTGGCGATCGTGCTCGTGCTCTCGTTCTTCATGGTGAGCACGATCAAGTTCCGTTCGTTCAAGAACGTGAAGCTCTCGCTCGGCTCGGTGGTGTTCGTGCTCGGCGCGATCGGCTCGACGATCGCGATGATGATGATGTTCCACTGGAGCGTCGCGCTCGTGTGGCTGCTCGCGGGCTACGTGACGCTCGGCGTGATCGAGGCCGTCTTGGATCTGTCCCGCGTGGCGACGGGGCGGCCACGGCGACTGGTCGACGACGCGACCGAGACCGCCGTCGCGGACGAGCCGGCACGCATCTCTCGTCCCTGAACCAACTCGACAGACGGCGAAACATCGCCGCTCGTGCGCCTTTGTCTCTCCGGTGTAGGCTAGCGCGCATGCAGAAGACCTTCCTTGCCGTGCTCGTTCTCCTCGCGTGTGCCGGTGCTGGATGTGGCCCGAGCAACTACGCGTACCGTTTCGACATCGCCGACCCGGGCGCGCACAACACGCAGCGCAACGGCGAGCGCGACACGATCGAGGATGCAGACATCCGCGCGGAGATCTTGGCCGACCCGGGATCGTTCCAGGCGATCCTGCTCGACATCACGAACAAGACGAACGACATCATCCAGATCAACTGGAACGGCATCGTCCTCGTCGATCCGTTCGGAGCCCAGACGGCGCTTCGTCCCGACACGCAAGAGACGGCCGTCGAGCCGAACGGGCGCGTCGTCTCTCGTCTCTTGCCCTTCGTGCTTCCCACGCGCGGCAGCGCGGCCTCGCAGTACGACAACCAGGTCTTCGAGCTCGTCGTGCCGATGCTCGTGCGTGGCCAGCCCCGCGAGTACCGCTGGCATCTCCAGGCCCACGTCTCGAGCCTCTGAGCATGCGCCGCTTCGCTCTCGGCGCCCTGGCGCTCGGAACACTCGCATGTTCTTCGGCTGCTCCACCGATGACGCGCAGCTGTCGTGGGGAGTACGTCGACGAGTGCCGGCCCTACACGTACGCGCAGATCACGAACGCGACGCTCGATCCGCAGGGAATCACGCTCGGAGACGCGACGATGCAGGCGCACGTCCACGTCGACTTCACGCGATGCGACATGGGCACGGACCTGCCGCTGACCGTGCAGATCTCGGCGTTCGTGGGCGCCACCGGTGACGGAAGCATCCCCGATCCCGACGACACGGGCGTGAGCAGCGATGCGCGCGTCATCCCGCTCACGACGGTCGGCCCGCCCGCGATGGGATCGAACAGCATCGACGTGATGATCGACAACCCGTTCTTCGCGCAGGTGCCCGCGAACACGCGGATCCAGCTGCAGTTCGCGCCGATCATCGACGACTGCGAAGGCGATCTCTTCTCGGAGAGCTATCGCACGGGTCCGGTCGTCGCCACGCCCTGATTTCGCGGCGATCTCGCATCCAGCGTGAGCGCTCGCCGAACCGGCGGTAGACGGTGAGGCATCGGGCCCTATACTCCCGCGCTCACGGAGGTCCCCGATGATCGAAGAGCACCCGCGGATGGCGTTGACGTTCGACGACGTGCTGCTCCAGCCGGGCTACTCCGACTTCCTGCCGTCGGACGCCGACGTCAAGACGCGCCTGACGCGCGAGCTGAAGCTGAACGTCCCGATCCTGTCGAGCGCGATGGACACGGTCACCGAGTGGCGGACCGCGGTGACGATGGCGCGCGAGGGCGCGATCGGCGTGGTGCACAAGAATTTCTCGGCCGAGGACCAGGCGCGGGAGGTCTTGAAGGTGAAGCGCGCCGAGAGCGGCATGATCCTCGACCCCGTCACGATCGAGCCGAACCGCTCGCTGCGCGATGCGTTCGACGTCATGCGCAAGCACGACATCTCGGGCTTGCCCGTCGTGACCGGCGGCAAGCTCGTCGGCATCCTCACCTCGCGCGACGTGCGCTTCGAGAAGAACCTCGGGCAGCCCGTCGAGCAGCTGATGACGCGCAAGCTCGTGACCGTGCCGCTCGGCGTCTCGCAGGAGCGCGCGAAGGAGCTGCTGCACGATCACCGCATCGAGAAGCTGCTCGTCACCGACGATCAGGGTGTGCTCGTCGGGCTGATCACGATCAAGGATCTGCTGCAGGCCGAGCGCTATCCGGGCGCGAACAAGGACGGCAAGGGTCGTCTGCGCGTGGCGGCGGCGCTCGGGGTCGGACCGGATCGCGCCGAGCGTGCGGCGGCGCTCGTGGCGGCGGGCGTCGACGTGCTCGTGATCGACACGGCGCACGGGCACAGCAAGGGCGTCATCGATGCGGTGAAGGCGACGAAGGCCGAGCATCCGCACACGCAGCTCATCGCGGGCAACATCGCGACGGCCGAGGCGACCGAGGCGTTGATCGCGGCGGGTGTCGACGCGGTGAAGGTCGGCATCGGGCCGGGTTCGATCTGCACGACGCGCATCGTCGCGGGCGTCGGCGTGCCGCAGGTCACGGCGATCGCCGACTGCGCGCGCGCGGCGGCGAAGTACGACATCCCGGTGGTCGCCGACGGCGGCATCAAGTTCTCGGGCGACCTCGTGAAGGCGCTCGCGGCGGGTGCCGAGACCGTGATGGTCGGCTCGCTCTTCGCCGGCACGGACGAGACGCCCGGACAGACGGTTCTCTATCAGGGCCGCAGCTACAAGATGTACCGCGGCATGGGCTCGCTCGGCGCGATGCGCCGCGGCAGCAAGGATCGCTACGCGCAGGGCGACGTGGAAGACGCCGGCAAGCTCGTGCCCGAAGGCATCGAAGGTCGCGTGCCCGCGCGCGGTCCGCTCTCGAACGTCGTCTACCAGCTCGTCGGCGGCCTGCGCGCCGGCATGGGCTACACGGGCTGCAAGACGATCGCCGAGCTGCGCACGAAGGCGAAGTTCGTGCGTCAGAGCGCGCAGGGCTTGAAAGAGAGCCACGTGCACGACGTGGTCGTGACCGAAGAAGCGCCGAACTACCGCGTGTGAGAACTTCCGCGGCCTTCGCTCGTCTCTCCGCCGCGCGACTCTCGGTCTCGCTGCCGCTGGGCCTCTCGCGCAGCTCTCGGTCGACGTGCGCGACGCGAGCGGCCATCGCATCGGGACCGTTCCGCCGCCGATGCCGAGGCCCGGCGACGATCACCTCGAGCCTCTGGCGCCAGGCGCGAGCCGAACGTTCGTCCTCTCGCTGAACGTCTTCAGCCCGCCGCTGCCGCCGGGCACGTACACGCTCGATTGGGGCGAGCGTCAGGGCATCGCGGCGACGCCGGTGTCGTTCGTCGTCACGCGTCGAGCCACGTCGCCGTAGCTCAGTCCGTCGTCGCGCTCGCGCCCGCCACGCCCGCCGTGCCTGGGTTGCCGAGCGACGGGCCGCCCCCACCGCCTGCGCCGCCGCCGCCCGAGATCGGGAACGTGTTCGTGCCCGCGCCGTAGCCGCTCGCGCCCGCGACGTAGATCCCGTACGACGCGCCGCCCGCGCCACCGCCACCGCCGCCGCCTTGCCCGCCGTTACCGCCACCGCCACCGGTGCCGCCTTGCCCGCTGCAGAAGCACGCGCCCGTGCACGCAGCACCTCCCGCCGCGCCGTTGCCTGCGACGCCGCCCGCGCCGCCACGACCGCCGTTGCCGCCGGTGCCGCCGAAGCCGCGATAGATGATGTTGTTGGTCAGCACCGGGAAGCTCGCCGTGTTCACGATGAAGATCGCGAACGAGCCACCGCCCGCGGTGCCGCCTGCGCCGAGCGTGCCTCCACAGCCGCCCGAGCCGCCGCCCCCGCCGGTGCCGCCGAGATCGTCGACGCAGGTTGCGTTTCCTTGGCCACCGCCGCCGGCCGCGCCGCCACCACCGCCACCACCGTTGCCCGCAGTGCCGCCGCCGGTCCCGGTGGCACCGAGCCAGTCGCTCGCGCCGACGCTTCCCGCACCGCTCGCAGCACCGACGCCGGCCGCACCGTTCGCGCCGTTCGATCCGAACGCTCCGTTCGAGCCGTTGTAGCTCTGGCCTCCGGTCGGGATGGTGCACAGCGAGCACGCCGCGTTGGCCCAGTTGAGGTCGTACGCACGCGCGCCACCGGTGCCGCCGCCGGTGCCGAGGCCCGTGCCGCCGACCGCAGAGCTGTGCGGAGTCCCATCGTTGAGCGGGCGGCAGACGGCGTTGCCCCCGGCGCCACCGCTGACCGACACACCCCCGCACGTCTGCGCGCCGCCGGCTCCCCCGAGGCGAGTGATCGCGCACATCGTCGTCCCCGTGCCGACCGCGACGAGGCCGACGGCGCCGTTGGTGCCACCGACACCGTCGCCGCCCGCACTGCCAGGACTGCCGGGCGCGCCGTTGCCTGCGTACACGACGTTGTTCTGGAACCGCAGGGCGCTCGTGCCGCCGCTCACGTAGATCGCGTACGAGTTCGCGCCCGGCGTGCTCGCGTCGACGCCCTCGATGCTGAAGCCCTCGACGAGGGTCGCGAGCGTGATGTTGATCGCGGAGACCGCGCGGCGATGTCCGGCGCCGCTCGCGCCGCGAAGCGTCGTGAGCGTGGTCGCGAGGTGGCGCTCCCAGGTGTCGGCCCGAGAGCCGCCGAGCAGGCTCTGACCGTTCACGAGCGTGATGTCGACGTTGTAGAGCCCGTCGGCGACGAGCACGCGCGTGCGGCCCGTGGAGGTCGCGCGTGTCTGCCCGAACCCGATCGTGTGGCACGGATGGTTGCCCGCGCCGGTGCCGACGGGACCGAGCCCGCAGCTCGCATCGTCGAGCCCCATCGTGTCGTTGGTCGAGACGTAGATCGCCGTGGGGTCGAGCGTGAACTCGCAGCCGTCGTTCGGGACGGCGTTGAGATCGAACGAGCCCGCGTTGCAGTTCATCACGCAGCTCGCGCTCGCGCCCACGACGCTGCACGTTCCGAACGCATTCGGATGCGCGTAGATCACGGTGCAGTCCACGCCGCACGCGCCGCAGTTCGTGTTGCCGGAGTAGACGCCCGAGCCGTTCACGAACCCGTCGTCGACGACGCCGTTGCAGTCGTCGTCGAGGTCGTTGCAGATCTCGGGGCTGCCGGTGACGACGGGCGCGGTGCACGTCGTCGTGAGGCGACTCGGCGCGCACACGGTGACGCCGCCGCGCAAGCAGACGCCGAGGCCGTTCGTGCACGCGGTGCCGAGACCCGCGAACGTCTCGTCGGTCGAGCCGTTGCAGTTGTTGTCGATGCCGTCGCAGAGCTCGCTCGTCGGCGAGCCCGGCATGGCGTTGCAGATCGGCGGCCCCGCGCGGTTCGCGGGGTTGCACACGTTGACGCCGCTCGCGACGCACGCGCCCAGGCCGGCCGAGCACGGTCCCGCGAGACCCGGGAAGCCTTCGTCGACGCTGCCGTTGCAGTTGTTGTCGACGCCGTCGCAGATCTCGGCCGTGGGCGAGCCGGGCGTCGCGTTGCAGATCGGTGGGCCCGCGCGGTTCGCGGGGTTGCACACGTTCACGCCCGACGCCGTGCACGCGCCGACGCCCGCCGAGCACGGTCCCGCGAGACCGACGAAGCCTTCGTCGACGCTGCCGTTGCAGTTGTTGTCGACGCCGTCGCAGATCTCCGCGCTCGGCGAGCCCGGCGTCGCATTGCAGATCGGTGGGCCGGCTCGATTGGCCGCGTTGCAGATCATCACGCCCGGCGCGACGCACGCACCGACGCCCGCCGAGCAGGGACCGGCGAGCCCGGGGAAGCCTTCGTCGACCGTGCCGTTGCAGTTGTCGTCGATGCCATCGCAGATCTCGGCGGTCGGCGCGCCGGGCACCGCGTTGCAGATCGGTGGGCCGGCTCGATTGGCCGCGTTGCAGACGAACACGCCCGACGCCGTGCACGCGCCGACGCCCGCGGAGCAGGGACCGGCGAGCCCGGGGAAGCCCTCGTCGACCGTGCCGTTGCAGTTGTCGTCGAGGCCGTTGCAGATCTCGACCATCGAGCCGACCGCGATGTTCGGTACGCAGCTGATGGTCGACGAGATGCAGTGCGCGACGCCCGCCGAGCACACGCCCGGCGACGAGGTGGCGCACGAGAAGCCGCCGCCCGGGTTGCCGTCGTCGGCGGTGCCGTTGCAGTTGTCGTCGAGGCCGTTGCACAGCTCGGGCACCGGTCGCACTTCACCCGTGCATCCGCCGAACGTTCCGCCGGAGCACGTCTGCGTGCCCGACGTGCAGAGCCCCACGCCGGCCGTGCCCACGGGCCCGCCGTAACACATCTGCGTGATCGCTCCGCCACCCGGGAGCTCGTCGATGCTGCCGTTGCAGTTGTCGTCGATGCCATTGCACGTCTCGGCCATCGACATGCGATTGGGCACGCACTCGATGGCGCCCGCCGTGCAGCGCGTCGCGCCGGGCGCGCACGCACCGGGCATGCCCGTCGAGCACACCACGCCGCCGCCGGGGTTGCCCTCGTCGGCAGTGCCGCTGCAGTTGTCGTCGGTGCCGTTGCAGGTCTCCGTCGCCGGTCGCACCTCGCCCGTGCACGGACCGAACATCCCGCCCGAGCACGTCTGTGTGCCTTGCGTGCAGATGCCGACGCCCGCCGTGCCCGTAGGCCCGCCATAGCAAGACTGCGTGAGCGCGCCGCCGCTGGCGCCCTCGTCGACCATCGCGTCGCAGTCGTCGTCGATGCCGTTGCACGTTTCGTCGACGATCGTCGCGTTGGGCTGGCAGTGGACCGCGCCCGCCATGCAGTGCGTGATGCCGGGAGCGCACGCGCCGGGAAGCGCGGTGGAGCAGACCTGGCCGCCGCCGGGATCTCCTTGGTCGATCGCGCCGTCGCAGTCGTCGTCGATGCCGTTGCAGATCTCGGTCGCGGTCGGGAAGACCGCGGCAGCGTCGTCGTTGCAGTCGGTGCCGCGGCAGCCGATGCCGACGCCGTAGCCATCCTCGTCGTTGTCGATGCAGCAAGGCGCACCGACGGGCGTGCACACGGGGCCCGGCGTCGGCGTGATCACGCTGTTGAGACAGTCGAAGCGATGCGGACACGACGGCAGCTCCGCCATGCAGCCGACGAGGCATGCGAACTGGCCCGTGCTGGCGAGCTGCACGCAATAGGATCCGGGGCCGCAGTCGTCGTTCGTCGTGCACGCCGTGCAGAGCAGCCCGCGGCCGCTCGCGTCGGGGCCGACGTCGAGGTCGGCATCGTGCACGTTGGCGTCGCGTCCCGCATCGAATCGTGCCGCGTCGATCAGCGACGCGTCGTGGATCGCGGCATCGACCCCGGCGTCCACGCCGAACGCCGCATCGCGGACGGGCACGGGCACGCCCCAGCTCGAGCTGTCGCAGCCAGGGGCGAGGCAGAGCGCGATCAGAGCCGCGAGAGCGGCGAAGGAAGATACGCGTGATGTCATGGCTGCACCGTGCAGTCTGAGAACACCTCGAGACCGGCTGCTGCGGGCGCGAGGATCTGGATCACCAATCGGCGGTTCGCCGCCCTGCCTTCGGTCGTGCCGTTGTCGCCGATCGGATGCAGGCGGCCGCAACCGAACGCGGAGACGCGACTCGCGTCGAGGTAGTGATCGACGAGCCAGTCACGCACGGCATCGGCGCGCTGACCGGAGAGCTCCATCCCGCGCGGCGCCGGCGCGCTCGTGTCCGTGTGACCCTCGATCCGCACGCTCGTGATCTCCGAGTGCTCGACGAGCAGCTGGAGCAGCGCCTGCAACGTGGGCTCGCTCGCGGGCAGGATCGTCGCGCGGTTCGGCGCGAACTCGATCTGCTGCGCGAGCCCGATCGTTCCGTGAGCGAGGTCGAGCTCGACCAGGCGGGGACAGCCCGAGTCGGCGGCCGCGCCCGCGGCGGTCGGGCAATGGTCTTGCACGTCGGGCACGCCATCGCCGTCGTTGTCGGGGTCCGGGCAACCGTCGCTGTCCTCGAATCCGTCCGCGTCCTCCGGCTGATCCGGGCAGTGGTCTTGCGCGTCACGGACCGAGTCGCCGTCGCGGTCGCCCGGTGGTCCGACGATGTGGCCTTCTTCGGGACAGCCGTCGTCGTCCTCGAATCCGTCCATGTCCTCGGCCTGATCGGGGCACTGATCGCTGTCGTCCGGGATGCCGTCGTTGTCGAAGTCGGTCTCGGGGCAGCCGTCCTCGTCGCCGTAGCCGTCGGTGTCCTCCGGCTGGTCGGGGCACTGGTCGACGTCGTCGTTGATGTGATCGCGATCGCGATCGTTGTCCGGGCAGCCGTCGTCGTCGCGATCGCCGTCCATGTCCTCGGGCTGCGTCGGGCACGAGTCGTATCCGTCCTCGACTCCGTCGCCGTCGGTGTCGAGGTCGGGACAGCCATCGGTGTCCTCGTGCTGATCGATGTCCTCCGGCTCCGAGGGACATCGATCGTGCGCGTCGTCGATGCCGTCGCCGTCGTTGTCGGTCTCGGGGCAGCCGTCGGTGTCGTCGTGACCGTCGGCGTCCTCGGCCTCGGACGGGCAAGCGTCGCGCGAGTCCGGGACACCGTCGTGATCGGTGTCGACCGTGATCGGCGCCCACATGAAGCCGGCGAGCGCGCGCACGATCGGTGTGCCCACGCCACTGACGAGGCCCGGCCCGAGACCGATCGAGAAGACGACGTCGTCGACGCGCAGGCGAGCCCCCGCGCGGGCCTCGAGCCCGTTGGCGTCCGGGCGCCCGGTGAACGCCGACGCGCCCGCGAGCTCGGCGAACACGTCGATGAGCGGCGTGACGTCGTAGCCGATCGCCATCGCGTAGGTGAGCTGAGGATCCGTCCGCGCGAAGTAGAGCTGCTGCCGATCGCGCCAGACGCCGCCCACGTTCATCGCGACGTGGAAGCCGGAGCTCACGAACTCGAGCGCGAGATGTCCGCCGAACGTGGGCGTCTGATCCCCGAGGTAGTGGCCCGGTGCGATCAGATGCGCGGTGGGCGCGGTTCCGTACGCGACGACGGCGAAGCGCAGACCGCTCGGGTCGTCGACGAGGTTGACCTTCACGTGCAGGCGCGGGTCCGCGAGCGTGACGGCCGTGCCGCCCGGCGCGAGCGTCGGCTGTGGGCCGGGGCCCGGTTGGATCAGCGAGTCGCCGACGGCGAGCGCGAGCGGAACGACGAGCGCGATCTGCACGCGATCGAAGAGAGAGAAGGTGCCGAACGCGTGCGCGACGGCGAGGTCGCTGACGATGTTCGTGCCGATCGCGCGTCCCATCGAGTCGGTGGCGGGCCCGCAGTTGCCGACGGCATCGCAGCTCTGCGAATAGAGCCGCTCCGGGAGGTAGCCGTAGTCGAGCACGAGGCCGGCCGACCCCGAGAGGTGACCGAACACGCGCCCGCCATCGACGGAGAAATAGTTCCCCGGTCCGGGCGCCGGCGAGAACCGGACGGTGGAGAAGTCGTCGCGCGGCACCGTCTGCGCGCTCGCCTCCATGGGCAGGAGCAGCAGCACCACCAGCGCCAAGGACCACCCGTGTCGAGCACGCCGTCGACGCATCAGCCCTCCAAAAATCCAGGATACATGTTTGGCAGCTCCCCGTCTCGACGGGCTCAGGATCGCCTCATCTGTGGCTGATCCGCGTTGGCTACGCGCCATGGGGACGTGCTGCGACGGCGGAGCGCGGCTTGCATCGTCGTGCGTGGAGATCACCGATGAAGAACGAATCGAAGGACTTCGAGCAGTTCATGCGCACGCGCGCGCGCGCGGCCGACGCGTACGTCAACGGAGACGTGACGCTGCTCGATGCGGTCTCTACGCAGTCGGGCCCGGCCACGTTCTTCGGACCGAACGGCGCGTTCGTCACCGGGGCGACCGACGTGCGCGCGCGCTACGCGAAGGACGCCAAGCACTTCGCGCCTGGCGGGCAGAACGCGCTCGAGATCTTGCACAGCGGCGCGAGCGGTGAGCTCGGCTACTGGGTCGGCTTCCAGCGCGCCACGGCGAAGCTCGAGGGCAAGAAGGACCCGGTGGAGATGACGTTGCGCGTGACCGAGATCTTCCGGCGCGAGTCCGGCGAGTGGAAGCTCATCCACCGGCACGCGGAGATGTTGACCGCCTGAAGCGGCGGCGCGCGGCAGCGACCATCGCGAGCAGCGTGAGCGCGAGCGGCGTGTGTGCGCTCGTGGTCGCCACGCTGCAGCCGCCGCTCGAGGGCGGCGGGCTCGGCGATGCGTCCAGAACGTAGTCGATGGGCTGCGGCGCATCGCGCGATGCGGCGGCATCGCTCGCGTGCGCGGCGTCGGGCACGACGGCGGCATCGACCGGCACGACGCCCGCGTCGATCGTGTCTGCCGGCGGCGAGTACGTCGCACCGGGCGGCACGAACGTCACCGTCACGCGCACCTCGGTCGGCATGTAGCGCGCCGACTCCGTCGCGCCGACGTTCTCGGGCGACGGCTTGTTGTTCATCGTGTCCTTCAAGATCAGCGCGATGCGACCGGTCCCGTGCGTCCAGTCGATCATGTCGCCCTGGTAGAAACGCGAGAACGGCGTCGTCCACGTGTAGACACCGGTCGTCGTGTACGTCGGCGCCTGATCGGTGCACGCGTACGTCGGCATGCCCTCGAAGCAGACCTGGAATCGCGTGCCGGCATCGCTCGGCTTCGTGAAAACCTCGAGGCGCACGACCGCATCGCCCGCCGCGTAGTCGACGGGCGACGTCAGATCGGTCGGCGTGCCCGCGATCGGATCGAGGTGATAGTGCGAGTCGACCGTCGTCGTGGCCGAGTGCACGTAGCGAACGTCGGCGACGACGAGCTGCTCTTGCGCGTGCGCGAGCGAGGGGAAGATCACGAGCGCCAGGACGAGCAGGGGACGACGCATCCGCGCATCGTACGCCGCTTCACAGAGGGACGCGCACACCGACGCCGAGGTCGATCAGGAAATAGGAGAGATCGATCTGCGTGCCGCTCGGCCACGTGCTCAGGCGCGTGCCGTAGACGATCGCCGAGAGACCGAGATCGACGACGAGCGCGACGTCGCGCGTCAGCCACGCGATGCCGTCGAGCTCGGCGCCCGCAGTGACCCACGGATGCAGCGTCGGCGCGCCAGTGCTCGTCGCTGCGGTCCATCCCATCGCGACGAGCGCGCCGGCCTCCGCGCGTCCCGCGAGCACGAGATCGAAGACGTCGTCCCGGAAGACGGACGCGCCGATCGCCACGGCGCCTGCGAGCACGACGGCATCGACGTCGCCTTCGTTCGCCGTCGCGCGCGTCCACGTCGAGACCAGCTCGCCGCGGATCGACCACGTCGGATCGAGATTCGCGCCGAGCTCGACACGCAGACCGAGCGCCCACGAGGGGAGCACCGGCGCGATGCGTCCGACGAGGCCGACGCCGAAGGTCGCGGGAAGGCCTCTCGGCGTCTCCACGGGCTCGTCCGGGATCGGCGGCCAAGTGCTCGGCGGCGTGGGTGCGCCGAGCACGCTCGCGCGATCGGTCACCGGAAGAGGAGGCGGTGGCGGCGCGATCAACGTCATGCGCGGCACACGCTCTGCGATCGCGAGCGCCGCCGCACGGGCCGCCGCGCGGGGATCGTCGTCGATCGCGAGCGGGACGATCTCGGTCGCACGACCGCCCGTGCTCGGATCGAGCACCTCGATGTCGAGGCTCGTGCTCGCCGAATCGCAGAGCGAGCTCCCGATCGTGAGACGCCACGATCGATCGCCGAGCTCGATGAAGAGCAGCTCGCGCAGCAGCGCGCCGTCGAGATGGGTCGGCGCACAGTCGGGCAAGCGCAGATCGAGCGCCTGCGCGTGCGCGGAAGACGCGACGAGCGCGAGCAGGATCGTGATCAGTGCGTGGCGGACCATCGTTCGACGTCGGCGAGCCAGCGTCCGTTCGGATGGTGCGCGCGATAGTCGTCGGCCGCACGCCGCGCGCCGTCCGTATCGGAGGCACGTGCGAGCGCTTCCACGCGTCGCGCTTCGGCGTCCTCGCGCAATGGCTCGCGCAGACCGAGCGCGATGGCTCGATCGAACGCCGCAGCCGCATCGCTCGGACGACCGCGTCGATCGAGCTCGAGCCGTGCTCTCGTGAACGCGGCGAGCGCGCGCTCTCGTCCGGCCGTCGGATCATTCGAGATGGCATCGAGCAACGTCACGGCCTCGTCGATGCGTCCAGCGGCGCGCAGCGCATCGACGTCGCGCAGGCGTGGTGCCGCGGCTTCGATCTCGTCTTCGTCTTCGTCTTCGTTCTCGATCGGCGCGACCGTCTCGTGTGCGTGGGGGCGTGCGCGCGCCTCGGGCGTCGCTTCGGCGGGCGCGGGCGCGCTCTCGACGCGAGCGACCGTCGGCTGCTCGCCCGCCGGCAGCGTCAGCGACTCTCCTGCACCGAGACGTCGCATGCCGTCCGGTGCCGTCGGCCCGCGCACGAGCACGCTGCCGCGCGCGACCGCGACCGTCACGCTCTGGACCGTGCGCGCGACACTGAACGCCGTGCCGAGCACCTCGACCGTCACCAGGCCCGTCTCGATCGCCCAGCGTCGCGGGCCGCCCGGCACCACGTCGAAGTGCGCGACACCCTCGTGCAGCCAGAAGCGCACGTGGTCGCCCGTGTTCTCCAGCACCTCGAGGCGCGCGCCGTCTTCGAGCGTGATGACCGAGCCGTCGTCGAGCGCGATCTCGCGCTGATCGAGCATGCCTTGCGCGCGTGCACCGTTCTCGCGGACGAGCGGGCCCGGCGCATGAGGAAGCGCGAGCGTCACGAGCGCGACGGCCACGCCGAGGCCGAGCACCAGCGCGCTGCCCATCGCGAAGCGAGCGCCGAGCTTCGGCGTCGGATAGCGCCGTCGCGTGATGGCCTCCCAGTTCCGATGTGCGCGTGCCTCGTCGTGCGGCTCGCGCAGGGCGCGCTTCAGATCGGTCATCGGCGCGCTCCTTTGTTCGAGGGTGCGATCTTCTCGCGCGCGGGATCGATGCGGTCGTCGGCCTCGGCGAGCCGGCGCTTGGCGGTCGCGAGGGACACGTTCATCGCGTCGGCCGTCTCTTCGAGCGTCCAGCCTTCGACGCGATGGAGGATCCACGCGCTGCGCGAGGCGACCGAGAGCGCGTCGAGCGCGCGATCGATCTCGCGCAGCTCCGCGACGAGATCGGGTCGGCTCCCTTCGATCGCCGATCGTGCGAGCGCCGCATCGTCGTCACCGCGATCGAGCCCGAACGCGCGCAAGAGCTTGCGGCGACGAAAGCGCCGATGGCAGAGCGTGACCGCGATGCGCTGGATCCACGCGCGGAAGGCGACGCCATCGCGCACGTCGTCGATGCGCTCGAGCGCGCGCACGAACGTGTCCTGCACGACGTCGTCGGCGTCGGCCGTGCGACCCAGAAGGCGCGTCACCGCGTTGGTCACCGCACGCACGTGGCGCCGGTAGAGCGCCTCTTCGGCCCAGTGATCGCCCTCGCGCGCGCGTCGCACCAGCTCGACGTCGTCCTGGAACGACGTCTGCGGCAGCTCGGTCACGGGCACGATGCGGGCAGCAGAAGGCACGGTCTACCAAGGAGGATCCCCCACCCCAGAGGATCGGCTCAGGAAAAATCGTGAGCCGTTTTCCGGCCGCGGGGCATCCTCCGATCCGGTGCGTCTCGCCTTCGTTCTCGGTCTCTTGCTCGGTGCGTGCGTGGACGATGTGCTCGTCGTCGGCGACGACCGCGCGTATCGCGCCTGCCAGGAGGCGACGTGGGTGCCCGCGCCGCCCGTCGGCTGCACGCCGGTCGAGCTCGACTCCGTCAGCCCGTACGGATGCTTCGACGAGACGACCGCGACCGATCACGCCGGCAGCTGGGTGCGCATCTCGCGCCCGGCGGGCGCCGCGTCCCGCGTGAGCATCACGATGCTCGGCCCCGCCTGTGAGCTCGATGGTGGAACGTGCGCAGCCGGCGCGTATGTCCACGCGTCCGGCGAGACGCCGTGCGCGTGCGAGATCGGAAGCACCACCTTCGTTCCGCTCTCGCTCGGCGTCGCGACGTCCGTTCCGCTCGATGCGCCCGACGAGGAGATCCTGCTCGAGCCGCTCGGTGCACGCTTCGAGATCATGCTGTGCGTCGGCCCGTGAACGAATCGTGAGCTGACTTCGCGCGCTCGTGGCTCCTCGTTTCCGACCGACGTCGAGCACCGACGCGGCAGCAAGAGGAGACACACATGAATCGCAGAATGCTCGTGGCGGCGATCGCGATCGCCGCCGGATGCGGCAGCGCGCAACCGGGACCGCTGGACGTGGAGATGCTCTCGGTCACCGGCGAGATCTCCGGCACCGAGGCGCCGACCCTCGCGAACGCGACGGCGAGCGGAGAGGGCGACGGACATCTCGCGACCTTCTTCGTCGAAGCGCCGAACCTCTCGATCCAGCTCTCGGCGTGCACGCCGGACGACTCGCAGCTCGATCCGTACGGCAGTGGCGGCGGGCCGACCGGGCCGGTCCCTCAACCGGCGATCGTCGATCAGAACGGAGATCCTGCGCCGACGACCGTGACGGGCGTCGACTGCATCGGTCACTCGCTCTCGATCTGCCTGCACCGCAGCTGCACGCAGTTCGATCAGGACGCGGTCGATCTCCAGATCGTCGAGGAGAACGGCTGGCGTCGCGTCACCGCCGACGCGACGAACGCGAGCGGCACGGTGAGCATCGCGCTGCGCTTCCACGAGCATCACTGATGCGATCGAGAACGCTCTGGGCCTGCGTCGCGCTCGTGATGCTCGGGTGCAGCAGCAACGACCTGCGTGCCGAGATCGCCGCGGCCGGAGTGTTCTCGCCGCGTCACGTCGCGATCGGAGAGAGCGATCTCGTCGGGCTCGGGCAGCTCTTGTTCTTCGATCGCGAGCTCTCCGGTAACCGCAACATCGCGTGCTCGACGTGTCATCTGCCGCTCATGCACGCCGCCGACCTGCGGAGCATCGCCGTCGGACAAGATCGCGCGCGCATCTCGCGGCGCGTGCCGGATCTGTTCAACCGCGGATCGATGGACGCGCTCTTCTGGGATGGCCGGCTGCGCATGGAGGGCGGCACGATCGTCGGGCCGGCGCCCGTTCCGGCGGACGTCGGCTCGCTGCTCGCGGCGCAGGCGCTCTTCCCGCTGCTCGATCGACACGAGATGCGCGGTCATGCGGGGGACGTCGCCGTCGACGGGCGTCCGAACGAGCTCGCGATGCTCGACGACGATGCGAGCGACGCGATCTGGTCAGCCGTGCTCGCGCGTGTGCTCGCGATCGAGGAGTACCGCACGCTCTTCTCGCGCGCGTACCCCGGCGTTCCGACCGAGAGCCTCACGATCGCGCACCTCGCGCGCGCGATCGCCGCGTTCGAAGAGCGTCTCTGGGATCTCACCGACACGCCCTTCGACGACTTCCTCGGGAACGTGACCACGCCCGGCAACGACGGCGCGCTCGATGACGCGCAACGTCGTGGCGCCGAGCTCTTCTTCGGCGACGCCGGCTGCGCGCGCTGTCACGACGGGCCTCTGCTCAGCGACGGCGCGTACCATGCGATCGGCGTCCCGCAGATCGGTGCGGGTCGTGACGCGGCTGCGACCGATCAAGGTCGCTATCTCGTCACCGGGCGCGAAGAAGATCGCTACGCGTTCCGCACGCCACCGCTGCGCAACGTCGCGCTGAGCATGCCGTACATGCACGATGGCGCGTATCTCACGCTGGAGGACGCGGTCCGGCATCACCTCGATCCCGTCGCGCACTTGACGGCTTACGACGGTGCGGGCCTTCCTGCGGATCTCGCCGGCACCTTGCACCACGAGCAAGATGCGGCGATCGCGGCGCACGTCGATCCGGACGTCGCGCCGCTGCGCCCGCTCGACGACGGCGAAGTGCAAGAGCTCGTCGCGTTCCTCGTCGCGCTCGACTCGCGCGCCGAGACGAACGTCGCGTCGGTCCCGATGGCCGGCGAGCCCATCTCGGTGCCGAGCGGTCTACCGGTCGACACGCTGCCGAGCGATCCCCGCGACACGCTCGATCGCTGACGCGCGTCGCGGCACGGCGCACGCGCGCTGCGGTCGCAGCGGGGGGCACTCAGCACATCCCAGCCGAGACCCGCGTTGGCGGATCGGCTCTCTACGGCGTGGCCTGGATGCAGACCCAGCGGTAGCTGGTGCTGCACGTGCCGGAGCTGTTGCCGCCCCACGCCCAGTTGCCTGCGAGGGTGCCTGCTTGGGCAACGCTCGTCGGATCGCCGATCGAGCCGGTCACGCTCGATGTGGAGTTCGTCCAGTTGGTGCACGTCTGCTGCGACCCGCTCGCGTTGCCGGCCATCCCGTTCCACGTGGACGTGTACGGGACCCACGCTCGCCCGGCCTCCACGGCTGCCGTGTTCACCATCTGGCCGAACGTGAGCACGCTGCTCGTGCTCGAGTGCCGACCGATGATCCAGCCGTCGGGTCGCGTCAGCGTGCCGTACAGCACCGCACGGGTGAGCGCGGTCACGCTCGACGTCGAGACCAGTGCGACGTAGTTGCCGGGCAGCGCTGCCGCGTGCGCTTCGTTGTTGCACGCAGCGTCCATCGCCGCGATGCCGATGCCGCCCGTGCCCACCATGTGGCTCGTGAACATGTAGACCGCATCGGCGGGGATCGGCGGCGGCACCGACACGACGCGCCCGCCGGTCTGCATGCAATAGAGGTGATGCTGGATCGTACAGCCGCCGAAGGACGCCGCGATGGAGCTCGTCGCCGTCGTCGTCGGAATCCCGGGCGTGCCGCTCGTCGCCGTGGAGGTCCAGTCCGTGCACGTGTTCGCGCTCGCGCTCCCGCCGGGGAACGTGCCCGTCCACGCGGACGCGGTGTTCGTGGTCGCGACGACCGCTCCGTTCTCGTCGAGCAGGATCGGGCTGCTCAGCTGACCGTTGAGGAGCTGCGCTTGCGAGGCCGCGATCAGCTCTCCGTCGGGCCGAACCCATCGGGTGTCACCCGACGGCAGTCGCGCGGACATCGGCTGCGTCGACGACGACAGGAACGCGATGAAGGGGCCGGGCAGCCCCGCGGCGGTGCCGGCGCCGTCGCAGATCGAGTTGGCGCCCGCGAGACCTCCGAGCGCACCGGTGTAGCTACCGTTGGCCGTGACGAACATGAGGTTGCCGCTCTGCGCCCACGTGAGCGTGACGCTCGTGTCCGCCGCGACCGTCACTCCGCACGTGTTGCCGACGCAGCCGTTGCTCCACGTGGGGATCGCCCAGGGGTGACTCGGCATCGTCGTGATCGTCACGGCGCTGCCGGTCGGCACGGTGACGGGACACGAGACGGTGGCCGTCGGGCTCCCGACGCACGTCGTGCCGCCGACCGTCACGCTGCTTCCTCGCGCCGCGCCGCTCGGCGGCATCACCACGGTGAGCACGTTCTGCGCGACGAAGTTCGCCGTCGCGTTGATCGCGCTCGTCACTCGGACGCCGCAGTTCGATGCGGCGCCGCAGCCGGTCACGCCCGCCCACGACTGGAACGCGTTGGGTGCGGTCGCCGACGCGATCAGCGTGATCATCGTGTTGTACGGGTAGCTCGCCGTGCACGTGCCGGGGCAGGTGATCATTCCGTCCGACGACGAGACCGAGCCGAGCCCGCCAGGCGCGAGGTTCACGGTGACCGCGTACTGGTTGACGGTGAAGCTCACGGTCACGTTGCGCATCGTCATCGCCGCGAGCGTGAGCACGCACGTGTTCGGATTCGGATTGCTGTCGCAGCCGGTCCACACGCCGACGGAGCTCCCGGTCGGTGGCATGGCCGTCAGCGTCACGCTCGAGCCGGCGGCGTAGACGTGACTGCAGGTGCCGGTGCCGCTGTTGCACGCGATGAAGCCATCCATCGACATGACGTTGCCCGTACCGGTCGTCGTGACGCTCAGCACGGGTCGGTCGTCGCTGAACGTCGCCGTGATGGTGGTGTCGGCGGTGATCGTGAACGTGCACGCCATCCCCGCGCACGTGGCGCCCGCTGGCGCGCCGGCCCAGCCGGTGCGCGTGTTCGGCAGCGAGGGCGCGGCGGTGAGCGTCACCATCGTGCCTGCATCCACTTGCGCCGAGCACGTGGTGCCGGTGCCACCGCAGCTGATCGCGGGCGCGGTCGACATCACGGTACCGGGCGGGTTCGAGACCACGACCGTCAGCATCACGCGCGTGATGTCGAACGTCGCGCCGAGCGTGATGTTGGAGGTGACCGTCACTGCGCAGTCCGCGCCCGTCGACGTGCTGCACGCGCCCGACCAGCTGGTGAGCGTGTCGTTCGTTCCCGGAGCTCCATGCAGGGTCAGCATCGCCCCGTCGGCGACCGACCACGTGCATTGCATGGTCCCGCCCGCGGTCGTCGTCTGACACGTACCCACGCTCGCGCCGCCGCTCATCCCGGTCAACGCGCCGGTTCCGGTGCCGTTCACGTTGACGGTGACCTGGTGCATCGGCGTGCCGCCATCGGCTCCCGTGTCCGCCGGTGCGCCGGCGTCGCGCGAAGCGTCGACGTCGCTGTCGCCGACGGTGCCGCCGTCCCTGCCGCCGCCGTCCCTGCCGCCGCCGTCCGAGCTGCCGCCGTCCGAGCCGCCGCCGTCGCCTCCTTGCGCGAACGTACCGAAGTGCGTCGCGAGCTCGCATCCGGGGGTGAGCGCGAGCAGTGCAACGAGCACGGTCGCTCGAGCGGTGCGTACGGCGGTATGGGCGGTCATGAGAGTCCTCGTTGAAGAAGCTGAAGGCAGAAGGGAAGACGCGAGCTCAGAAGCTCATCTGGAACGACGCACTGCACCCCGTCGGCCCGCAGGAAGCGGTGACCGGCGGAGGCTCGTCGGAGCTGCCGTCCGTGAGCACGAACAAGAGGACGACGCCGGCGACGAGCACGACGCCGCCGCCGATGAGCAGTCCATCCGTCGCAGCCGAGAGAGTCTGCCCGTTGTTCCGCGTGCTCTCGAAGCCCGCCGGGCACGACAGGTGGTCGGGGCCGCACTGCGCATCGAGCGTGTTCTGCGCGTCGAGCGCGAGCACGCCGGTGATGATCCCACCGATCATGGCCGCCGCGCCGATACCGCCGACGATCCAGCCCACGGGGGAGCTGCCGACACCGCCGCCCGAGCTCTGCGCGTGCGGCTCGACGGGCGGCGTGGCCTCCGTCGTCGT
>CAYSCF010000018.1:28893-45833 GCA_964429305.1 uncultured Sandaracinaceae bacterium
CGCCGCCCGAGCTCTGCGCGTGCGGCTCGACGGGCGGCGTGGCCTCCGTCGTCGTATCCGTCGTCGTCGCCGTATCCGTCGTCGGCTCGGTCGTGGTCTCCGGCTCGGTCGCGGTCGCCGTCGGCGTCTCGGTCGTGGTGGTCGTGGTGGTCGTCGTCGTGCTGGGCGCGAGCACGCGGTCCATGGCCGCCAAGCGCGCCCGGAGCTGCGCCGCGTTCTCCGCGTCGGGCATGAGCTGCAGGTAGAGCCGCAACGCAGCCTGAGCGTGCGGCAGATCTCCCGCGTCGCGATAGGAGACGTAGACGTTGTAGAGGAGCTGCGCGCGCTGAGAGAGACGGTAGGCCTCGTCGAACTCGGTCGCGGCCTCTGCGAACTCACCGTTGTCGTAGTGGGCCTGACCGAGCCGGAAGTGACGCCGGGCAGCGTCGTCCGGGCTCTCCGCCGTCTGCGCCGAGGCATGCGGCGCCGCCGTCACGGATGCAGACACCATCACCAAGCACAAGCACGCAGTGCCCCAAGCTCCACGCATCCTCGACCTCACTCGCGGGACCGCAGCGGCCCGACCGTGGCATGGTACATCACCAAGGGATCGTACGTCCTCGGTGGCCTCGCGCCCCCTGCGCCTCGAACAATCTCGCAGCGCCGATGAACGGACGTGGTCCCGATGGGAGACGTGCGCGATCGGTGGTGTACTCCCGCTCATGACGCGAGCTCTCGCCGCCGTCGTCCATGCGTATGGCGGCCCCGAAGTCATCTCGATCGAGACGATCACGTTGCCCGCACCGAGGCCGAACGAGGCGCGCGTGCGGCACACCGCGATCGGCGTGAACTTCGTCGACACGTACCAGCGCAGCGGCCTCTACAAGAGCGCGCTGCCGCTGGTGCTCGGCGTGGAAGCCGCGGGCGTCGTGGAAGCGATCGGCAGCGACGTGACGCACGTGTTGGTCGGCGATCGCGTCGCCTATGCGTCGGCCGGGCCGGGCGCCTACGCCGAAGCGCGGAACGCGAGCGCCGATCGCCTGGTGCGGCTTCCCGACGAGATCTCCGACGAGGTCGCGGCGGCCGCGATGCTCAAGGGCATGACGGCGGAGTATCTGCTGCGTCGCACCCACGCCGTGAAGGCGGGCGAGACCGTGCTCTTCCACGCGGCGGCCGGCGGCGTCGGCCTCATCGCGTGCCAGTGGCTCGCCCATCTCGGCGCGACGACGATCGCGACGGTCGGAAGCGAAGAGAAGGGCACGCTCGCGCGCGCGCACGGCGCCCATCACACGATCCTCTATCGCCAGGAAGACTTCGTCGCGCGCGTGCGCGAGATCACGGGCGGCCGCGGTGTCCCGGTCGCGTACGACTCGGTGGGCAAGGACACGTTCCACCGCACGCTCGATTGTCTCTCGCCGCGCGGGCTCGCGGTCAGCTACGGCAACGCATCGGGCCCGCCGGCGCCCGTCGATCTGCTGACGCTCTCGGCGAAGGGCTCGCTCTACGTCACGCGCCCCACGCTCGCGACGTACGCGCAGAAGACGGAGGACCACGACGCGTGCGTCGCAGCGCTCTTCGACGTGATCGTGCGCGGCATCGTGAAGGTCGAGGCCAATCAGCGCTTCCCGCTGCGCGAGGCGGCGGCCGCCCATCGCGCGCTCGAGGCCCGCGAGACGACGGGCTCGACGTTGCTGATCCCGTAGATCCCGTCAGAGATCGATGCGACGCATCGGCGCGTCGTACGTGACCTCGACGGCTGGGCCACGCGATGGAGCACGACGGTCACGCCCGCCGCGTTAGGCCATGCCACCCGGATTGCCTCGCGCGGATGCTTCGTCGATCCTCTCCCGATGCACGCAGTCGTTCCGCGAGCCTTTCTTCTCGCTTCGTTCGTGATCGGATGCGGCCACGGCGCGTCGGCGCCCGACGGCTCGATGCTGGACGCTGCCGGCTCCGACGCAGCGAGCGCGTTGCACGATGCTTCCACGATCGACGCTCCGGGCGCGTGCGGTGACGGCGTCTGCAACACGAACGAGTCCTGCGCGCTGTGCGCGATGGACTGCGGCGATTGCACTCCGACGTGCGGCAATCACGTCTGCGACGTCGGTGAAGGCTGCGACGTCTGCAGCGTCGACTGCGGGACCTGTGGTGCTTCGTGCGGCGACGGCAGCTGCGACGTACGCGAGACGTGCACGAGCTGTCCGCACGACTGCGGTGCGTGCAGCGCGACCTGCGGTGACGGCACGTGCGACGCGAGCGATACGTGCACCTCCTGCGCGGCCGACTGCGGCTCGTGCGCCTCCGCTTGTGACGACGGAACGTGCGACGCGGGCGAGACGTGCGCGTCGTGCGCGGGCGACTGCGGCGCGTGCGTGAGCGGCTGCGGAGACGGGGTGTGCGTCGGCGCGGAGGACTGCACGGGCTGCCCTGCGGACTGCGGCACCTGCCCGGGCCTGGTGTGTGGCGACGGCACGTGCGCGCCGACCGAGGACTGCAGCTCGTGCGCGATGGACTGCGGCGCTTGTCCGCCGTACTGCGGCGATGGCATGTGCCTGACGCCCGAGAACTGCTCGACGTGCGCGATGGACTGCGGCGCGTGCACGTCATGCGGGAACACGACGTGTGATCCCGACGACAACTGCGCGAACTGCCCTGGAGACTGCGGAGCGTGCCCCGACACGTGCGGCGACGGCACGTGCGGCACGACCGAGACGTGCGCGACGTGTGCCGCGGACTGCGGCTCGTGCGCTCCGCAGTGTGGTGACGGCGGCTGCGATCGCACCGAGAGCTGCACCAGTTGTCCCGCGGACTGCGGCACGTGCAGCGCGAGCTGCCCGGACGGGACCTGCGATGCGGCGAGCGGCGAGACGTGCAGCACGTGTGCGGCCGACTGCGGTACGTGCGCGCCGATCTGCGGCGATGCGGAGTGCGACCTCGGCGAGACGTGCTCGAGCTGCGCCGGCGACTGCGGCGCGTGCGGCACTCGCTGTGGCGACGGCACCTGCGATCCCGGCGAGACCTGTCCCGACTGTCCAGCCGACTGTCACGCGTCGTGCCCGTCCGGAAGCGGCCGCTCGTGCCCGCCGACGTTCACACATCTCGTGCGCCCGGCCGGCTGCCCGTTCCCGGCCGAGGTCGTGCTCTGGACGCAGAACGGACAGAACCGTTTGCTCGCGGCCATCGACGCCGATCACACCGAGTGCGCCGAGTACTGGGTGAGCTACCCGCACGAAGCGCCGCCGCGCGCTCACCCGCACGACCCGCCGGGCATGTCCCCGCTACCCATCACGCGGCCGGGCTACGTGGGCCTTCACTACATGGCGGAGTTCCACTGGGGCTCGTGGGCCGCGTGGCGCCGCGCGGGCAATCACACGTGGGCGGAGGCGGCGCATCAGTTCCTCGTCGCGATGCAGAACGCCGGCTACTGCCCGAGCTCCGGAGACTCTTGGGGGCTCAACGAGGTTCCCTCCGGCGCGCGCCAAGGTGTCAGCGTCTGTCTCGGAGGTGCGACGGAGACCCCTTGTCACGGCCCCGCCGACTGCCCCGGCAGCACCGGTCCGTGTCAGGCGATCCGCGAATCGGTGGTCGAGGTGGTGCACGCGCTCCACGACGGCTTGCCCAGCTACCCGGGCTCGCGCGGCGCGATCTACATCGCGAACTTCGGCCAGCACGAGACCGCGACGAGCGAGACTCGCTACCACGACAACTACCGGAACTGGATGGAGGCCGATTCGTTCTGGGTCGGCATCAGCCCGCACGTCCGCTTCTACGGCCAAGAGGTCTACACGGATCCGATCAACACGTGCCCCGGACGCGATACCGACACGCACGTGCTGCGCACGAGCACGCTCGCCGAGCGCGTGACGCGCATCCAGGACTTCACGGAGGGACCCGTGCGCCTGATCGCCGCCGCGCCTTCGGGGACTGCCGCACCAGCGCGCTCGTACCTCGGTCGCGCGTACATGCCGCTGCTGAACGCTTTCTGGGGATCGGCGAGCGGATACGGCAACACCGAGATCTCGCTCGATCAGATGCAGATGCTGATCAGCGAGCAGGTGTACGCGACACGGCAGTGGGCGGCCGGTCCGGCGTCTGCTCCCGACGGGCGGATCGGGTTCGGGTTCGGCGCGAACGAGTGGGATGGCGTGACCAGCCGTCCGATGGCGTGGTCGGTGATCGCTCCGCGGCTCGCGGCCGCCGTGCGCGCTGCGTACGGCCCGCACGGCACCGCCGCCGACGCGTGCGCCGAGGGCTCGACCGCCATGCGCTGGTGCGCATGCTCGGTCGACGATGGCCAGTTCCAGTCGCCCGATCCGTGGGGTGCTGCGTTCGCGACCTGGCCCTGAGAACGAGCGCGCGGCTCACTCGCTCAGCGCGCGCTCGGCCTCTCGCTTGGTCGCGAGGTTCACGGTCTGGCTCGTGAGATCGAAGAGGACGACGACCTCGCCCTTCTCGAGCTGACGGCGTACCTGACGCACCTTGTCTTCAAGCGGGACGTCGGTCGGCCCGTACTCGGTGCCTTCGCGCGTGACGTACTCCTCGAGGATGCCCTGCAGCGCTGCCGGGCTCACGCGATCCCACGGCACCAGCACGCGCGGGGGAAGCTCCTCGTCGTGCTCGGTCTCGTCATCGCGCTGGAGCTTCGTGTCGTCGTCCACGAACGGCGATCTACGCTGGAACGCAGCGTTCCGCGAGTGGGCCCTTGTTCGCGCCTCGGAAAGACGCACCATCTCGAGCGTGACCGACGAATCGAAGCTCACGCGCCGACAGGTCCTCGTCGGTGTGGCCGCCACCGCCGTGGCGGCGTGCGCGCCCGAGGGCACTCACGCGCAGGCGCCGTCGTCCACGGGAGAACGTTCGATGACCACCGCTCCGCGCATGCCCGTGATCTACCTGCCGCACGGCGGCGGGCCGTGGCCCTTCGTCGATCTCGGCATGGGTGATCCGAGCGAGCTCGCTCGCCTCGCGACGTACCTGCGCGGTCTCGGATCGCTCCCGCGTCCGACCGCCGTGCTCGCCGTGTCCGCGCACTGGGAAGAGCGCGTGCCCACCGTGATGACGTCGGCGCACCCGCCGATGCTCTACGACTACTACGGCTTCCCGCCCGCGTCGTACCAGATCCAGTGGCCCGCGCCGGGCGCTCCGGCGCTCGCGTCACGCGTGCGCTCGCTGCTCTCTGCGGCAGGCATCGAGTCGGCCGAGGACGGCGCGCGTGGGTTCGATCACGGCACGTTCGTGCCGCTCAAGCTCACGTACCCGAACGCCGACGTCCCGACCATCCAGCTCTCGCTCCAGCGCGGGCTCGATCCTGCGACGCACCTCGCGATCGGTCGCGCGCTCGCGCCGCTGCGTGACGAGGGTGTGCTGATCGTCGGAAGCGGCATGAGCTATCACAACATGCGCGGCTTCGGGCGCGCGTCGGCGCGCGATGCGTCGCTCGCGTTCGACGGATGGCTGAACGAGACCGTCGCGCTGCCTGCGAGCGAGCGCGACGCACGTCTCACGACGTGGAGCTCCGCGCCGAGCGCGCGCGAGTGTCATCCGCGCGAGGAGCATCTCCTGCCGCTCATGGTGATCGCCGGCGCTGCCGGTGCGGATCGCGGCTCGCTCCCGTATCGCGACGACGTGATGGGCGTTCGCGTGTCGGCCGCGCACTTCGGCTGAGCGTCGTCCGGCCTCGTCGCATCGTTACAGGACTGGTGACGAAGCGAGGAAGAACGCCACAGAGCGAGCTCGATGAGAGGCATTTCGTAACGAGAAACGACATGCTCGGTCTGGACCGCACTGACAAGCTCCGTGGGCGTGACCTACCGACACGTCGTCGTGGGTGGCCTGTGGCACGGCGTGCGGAGCAGCCGTCCGCTGCCGGAAGTGCGTCCCGAAGATCCGGCGCACGTGCTCGTCGGTCGCTTGCTCGGCGGCCGGTTCCGCATCGATCGCGTGCTCGCGCGTGGAGGGATGGGCACGCTGCTCGGCGGTCACGACGAGGTCCGCGCGACGCCGGTCGTCGTGAAGGTCGTCGGTGGTGCGCAGCGGCGCGAGGTGGTCGCGAGCGAGCGCTTGCTGCGCGAGGCCAAGCTCGCGTGCCGCGTGCAGCACCCTTCGATCGTGCGCGTGCTCGACCTCGGCATGCTCGAGACGCTCGAGCCGTACCTCGTCATGGAGCAGCTCGTCGGCGAAGACGTCGCGAGCTTGATGGCACGGGAGCGCTCGTTCTCGCTCGCCGAGGTGGTCGACGTCGCGCGCTCGATCGGCGAGGCGCTCGCGGAGCTGCACGCGTCGCAGATCGTGCATCGCGACGTGAAGACCGAGAACGTGTTCGTGCTCGCGGACGCCGCGCTCGAGCCGCGCGTGAAGCTGATCGACTTCGGCCTGGCGATCCTCGACGACGAGACGATGACGCGCATCACCGGCAGCGGTCACCTGCTCGGCACGGCGGAGTACATCGCGCCGGAGTGCGTGCGAGGTGAGCGCGCGACGCCCGCCTCCGACGTGTACGCGCTCGCGACGACGCTCTTCGAGATGCTGGCGGGGCGCGCGCCGTTCGCCGGCGTGTCGGTGGTCGACGTGCTCGTGCGCAAGACGCGCGAGCCGGCTCCGCGTTTCAGCGAGATCGCGCGCCGCCACGCGCACCTCGATCCGTTCTTCGCCGCGGCGCTCCACCGCGATCCACGCAAGCGCCCGACCGCGCTCGAGCTCGTCGATCGGTTCGCCACGTTCGATTGACGACTATCCGCCCGCGCGTTGGATCGTCTTCACGGCCTCTTCGAACGTGATGCCGGCCGGCGGCGACAGCGTCGTGCTCGCGATGCCTGCTTGCGCCAGGAGGCTCACGACATCGAAGAGGTTCTCGGACTCGACGATGCGGTCTCGCACCACGCGCGCGAACGCACTGCCGCGGATCTCGATCGGCCGGCCGCTGCGGGTCTTGGCGTGGAAGGTCAGCAAGAGCGCGATTCGCTCGTCGCCGTCCTGGAACGCTTGCACGATCTCCATGCGCGTCTCGGGGAACGTGTCGCACATCAGCTTGTGGAACTCGCGATAGCGCGCGTTGTCGACGTAGCCGTGACCGAGGCCCAGGCCGCCGGCCGTGTCCGCCCGCACGGCGCGCGCATAGCCGGCGTCGCGCTCGATCCACAGCTCGTGAAAGAAGGTTTCGAAGAAAGCCTTCAAGTCCATAGGCGCCAAGGATGCGGACGCGCCGGGCGCCGCGTCAATCGACTCCCCCCGGGCGCGGGGGCCGGCGATAGCTCGCCGAGATCGAGAACGGATACGGCGACGACTCGCTGGCTTAGGTGATGGCGCGGCTCGCTCGCGAGGAGCGAAGCGACGAGTCGAAGCCAGGGTGAGGAGCATCCGGCTTTGCCGGTGCGACGAGGGACGCGCCCAGCGTCCCTGGAAAACTAGTCGAGCTTGCGCAGCTCGTCGTCGAGGCGGTCGTCCATCTCGTTGCGTGCCCCCGCCGGCGCATCGCCGCGCGCGACCGATGCCTCCCGCCCGCGATCACGCCAGCGCGCTGCGACGACCCAGAGGCCGACGAACGCCGCGCCGATCGCGAGGAGCGGTGCGGCCCAGAGCGCGCGATCGAGGCCTTCGTCCGACGGCACCGAGATCGAGGCCGGGCCGAAGCGCTCGCGGTACGCCGCCTGGATCTGCACGACGCTCATTCCGGACGCGATCTGGCCACGCACTTCGGCGCGCATGTTCTCGGCGACCGAGCACGCGCACGTCGAGAGCGGCAGGCGCGCACAGTCGCCGCACTGGCAGAGCAGGCGTTCGAACACCTGACGCTCGACGGGATCGTGGATCTCGACGGTGCCTGCGTGCAGCGAGCTCGTGCCGTCGGCCTGCGCCGATGCCGTGCTCGCGAAGAGCGCCATGCCGGCCGCACCCGCGAGCGCGAGCAGCACGAGCGCCGCCGCGAGGCCCGGGCGCATCGCGGGCACGCGCTTCTCTTCGCCGAGTATCTCGCGGACGCTCGGCGCCGCGGCGAGGAACACGCCGAGCAGCACGATGAACCCGCCGAACCAGATCCACCACACGAGCGGTCGGTTGATCACGCGGAACGTCGCGCGACCCGACTCGGGATCGACCGTGCTCAGGATCGTGTAGAGGTCCGAGCTCGGCGTCGATCGGATCGCGACCTCCGTCGTCGGCATCTCGGGGTGCGAGCGGTAGACGAACTTCGCGGGCGAGACGTGCGCGATGGTGTTTCCACCGTTCTGCACCGTGAGATCCGCGAAGAGCATGTCGGCGCTCGTGTCGACCTCGGTGCGCGCGTGATCGAAACGCAGCGTGAAGCCCGCGACGTCCATCGTCTCGCCGCTGCCGAGCGTGTCCTCGCGCTCGACGTCGTACGCCGAGCCGAGGAAGCCCATGAACATGAGCACGGCGCCGAGGTGCACGACGTAGCCGCCGTAGCGACGACGCGCGCGAGAGAACATCGTGACGAGCGCCGTGACGAAGCCTTCGTTCGAGCTCTTCTGGCGCGCGCGCGTGCCGCGGAAGAACTCCTGCACGATCGTCGCGAGCACGAAGCCCGCGATGGAGGTGCAGATCACCGGCTCGACGCCGGAGATGCGCGCGAGGATCGCGCCCGTCCACGTGTCGTAGATCTCGGTGCGCTCGACGATCGGCGGTAGGCCAATCATCGGCCCGACGAGCGCGTGCACGACGCCCGTGATCGCGCCGACGATCATCGGCACGACGAACGCCTGCCGCAGGTTCTTGCCGCTCGCCTTGCGCCACGCGATGAGCGGTCCGACGCCCATCAGGAACAAGAGACAGAGCGCGAGCGGGACCATCCACTGGTTGTAGAAGGCGGGGCCCACCGTGATCGTCTGACCGCGCACCGCCTCGCTGAAGAGTGGGAACGTGGTCGAGACGAGCACGAACAAGAACATGCTCGTCAGGATCCAGTTGTTGAGCAGGAACATGAACTCGCGCGAGAGCAGCGAGTCGATCTCGCCCGTCGCGCGCGGCACGGCCTCGGGGCGGCGCACCAGCTCGACGAGCTTCGCGTAGCCGACGAGCGGGATCATCAGGATGGTCCCGATGCGCGGAATGCCCGTCTTGGGATTGACGAGATCGTCCATGCCGATGAGACGCCCGCGCAGCTCGGGCAGACGCCACGAGACGAGCGTGACGATGAAGATGCCGATCACGACCATGTACCAGCCGAAGTACTGGCCGATGTCGGAGCGCGCGAAGCTGTGGACGCTGGCGATGAGGCCCGAGCGCGTCAGGAACGTGCCGAAGATCGTGAAGAAGAACGTCGCGCAGAGCAGCGACACGTTCCACACGCGCAGCATGCCGCGGCGCTCCTGGATCATCGTCGAGTGCACGTACGCGGTGCCGAGCAGCCACGGCATGAACGACGCGTTCTCGACCGGATCCCACGCCCAGTAGCCGCCCCAGCCGAGCTCTTCGTAGCTCCAGAACATGCCGAGCATGTTGCCGAGCGACAGGAACCCCCACGCGAGCAGCACCCAGCGGCGCGCGGCGATCATCCAGTCGTCACCGAGGCGCCCGGTCCAGAGCGCCGAGATGCACATCGCGAACGGGATCGACCAGCCGGTCAGGCCCATGTAGAGGCTCGGCGGGTGGATCGCCATCCAGTAGTTCTGGAGCAGCGGGTTCAGGCCCTCGCCATCGGGCGGCGAGAGCGTCGCGCCCGCGGTGCCGAACGGATTCGCCGCGAAGAGCATCAGCCCCGCGAAGAACGCGAACATGCTCGCGAGCGTCGCGAACGCGATCGGCTGCAGCTCGCGATACTTGTCGCGGATCCAGATCGTGAAGAAGAGCGTGTAGCCGGAGAGCAGGAACGACCACCAGAGCAGCGAGCCGTCCTGGCCGCCCCAGAGCGCCGTCCACAGATAGCCCGGCGTCATCGATCGATCGCTGTAGCGCTCGACGTAGCGGATGCGGAAGTCGTGCGACTGGAACGCGTACGCGAGGAGGAACACCGCGCTGGCGATGAGGCCGATCGTCGCGAACACGCCGCCGCGCGCCGCAGGAAGGAGGTGCGGCCGGTTGCGGGACGCCGCGACCGACACGCCGAAGGTGTACGCCGCGGACACGAGCACCGCAGCGATGAGGAGACTACCGAGCGCGGGAACGTCGACCATCGAGCGGCAGCCTAGGCTTCGCTGTCAGTGGAGTCCACGGGAGGGCCGATCTGGGGGGCGGCGGCCACGGCTGGGGGCGCGGGCCAGAGGGCTCGGCGCGATGCGATCTGCGCGTGATCGGGTGGTTCGTGTCCTGGCGGTGGGGGCTGGCGGTGTCAGTCCGGCGGGCGCTCGTCGTTCTCCGCGTGGGAGGACGCACAATGAAGAACAAGGCTCGTGCTCGGATCGGGTTGGTGGAGCTTCACGTCACGCCGCGGGCGGGCGCGCCGGAGGACAAGCTCGTCGCGCTCGCGCACGCAGCGGTGACCGATGGGGCGGCGCGCCTGCGGACGGTGCTCGGCGTGCTCGCGCATGCGCAGACGCAGAGGCTCGATGCGATCGTGTTCCCGGGCTGGACGCTGGCGGGAGAGACGGTGCCGATGCGCGTGCTCGCAGCGTGCGGAGATCGCGTGGTCGTGCTCGAAGGCGTCGGGGGCCTCGGCAAGCGCACGCCCAAGTCGCAGTACCCGTGGTCGACGTACGTCGTGTGGCGCGGCCAGATCGTCGCGCGTTGCCGCCAGCTGCTGGCGACCGCCGCGGAGGCGAGCGAGCAGAACGTGACGCATCTCGCGCGCGAGCTCGCGGGGCCGCGCGCGTTCGTGCATCCCACGCTCGGCCGTACGGGCCTGCTCGTGTGCGGTGAGCCGAACGTGGTGCGCGAGCACGCGCCCTCGCCTTTGCCGGAGCTCGACACGATCTTGAACCCGGCACACACGCCGAGCCGCTTGCCGGCGATGCAGCGCAAGCGAGCGAAGCTCGCCGCGAAGGGCACGCTGTTCACGACCGCCAACACGCACGACGGGTGGACGCCGCGAGCGGGGAGGGCGCGACCCGCCGCACGTCACGCGGCCGAGTGGTTCCACCGAGGAGTGCGCGGCGCACGGCCGGAACGGTTGACGCTCTCGCCGGGCGCGACGCTCTGCATCGTCGAGCTTCCAGGCTGAGCGCGCGCTCGTCTATTCTCCACGCGTGAGAGCGCGAGGAGGCTGGCTCGTCGTCGTCGTCGTGATCGCCGCGTGTCAGAGCGCGGCCACACCCGGCACGCCGTGCACGCGGCAGAGCGAGTGCATCTCGCCGCTCGTGTGCGCGTACGGGCGCTGTCGTCCCGAGTGTCGCGCGAACCGCGACTGCCCTGCGGGCGCGAGCTGCTTGCTCGTCGACGGACAGGTCGGCGCGTGCGCGCTCGACGACGACACGACCTGCGAGACCGGCGTCGGTCGTACGTGCCCGAGCGGTCTGGTCTGCGCGGCCAATCGCTGTCAGGGCGGATGCGCCAGCGATGCGGAGTGTCCGAGCGATGGCACGTGCCTTCATCTGCCGAGCGGAGACGGCTTCTGCTTCGATGCCCGCGGCGGCGCGGATGCGGCGCTACCCGATGGCGGGATCGATGCCGGCTTCGATGCATACACGCCAGCGCATCTCGGCGTGCTCGATGCATGCCTCGGGCCGACGGGCGGCTGCGCGATCGGACACGACGCGCGCGTCTACTGCTGGGGCAGCGCGGCCGACGGACGGCTCGGCAGCGGCGCGTGTGATGCGACGACACTCGCCTCCACACCCACGCTCGTGCCCGGCATCACGAACGCCGATGCGCTCGCGTGCGGCAACGGGTTCCAGTGTGCGCGCGTTCCCGATCCGGGTGGATCGCAGGGCTTCGGCATCCTCTGCTGGGGACGCGCCGATCTCGGTCAGCTCGGCCGCGCCGTCTCGACGCGATGCGATCCGACGCCCGCGCTCGTCGACACCGGCACGACCGCGCTCTACGGCGCGCGCCTCTTCGCCGCGGGCGCTCACGCGTGCGTCGCCGACGACGGCATGCGCCACATGGACTGCTGGGGCGAGAACGATGGCATCGTCGCGGATGGGACGGATCCGCTTTCGGCCATCTGGACGAGCGCGACCGAGCCGGCGTGGGAAGGCACCGTCGGCGGCACATCGGTGTTCGAGAGAGTCGCGCTCTCGGAGCAGGGCGCGTGCTTCCGCACGAGCGAGCCGGCGATCTATTGCATGGGGACCGACGCGCACCACGAGCTCGGCGTGGCCATGACGCCAGGCGGGCTGACGGATCCGCCGCGCATCGACATGCTGATGCGGTCGCTCTCCGTCGCGGCGGGTCGATCGCATCGGTGCGCGCTCTCGGCCGATCGCCACGTGCAGTGCTGGGGCAACGCAGAGACAGGCCAGCTCGGCGTCGCACCCGACACGCTCATGACGACGTGCGGCACGGATCGCTGCGATCCGGCGCTGCACCCGATCGGGACGCCGGCGCTCTCGTTCGACGCGCTCGCGGCCAACGGCTCGGGCGACACCACGTGCGGCATCGTCCAGGGCCAGGCGCTCCCCGGCGAGGTCGTGTGCTGGGGCGACAACCTCCAGGCGCAGACCGGCCTGCCGGTGTCGGTGATGGAGCTGCCGACCGACGCGGCGAACGCGATCCGGCCGGTGAGCTTCGGGGCGGGCCTGCCGCTCTCGCGCGCGCAGCGCATCGCCGTCGGGCCCCACGCGGCCTGCGCGATCGACGATCAAGAGGCGATGTACTGCTGGGGCGACTACGCGTACGACGGCACGCCGCACGAGCACGCGACGTACTTCCCGATCGAGGTGCAGCCATGAGCGCGCGCGCCGTCGTCGCCGTCTTCGTGCTCGCGCTCGCGGCTTGCGAGGCCAGCGCCAATCCCGGCACCGCATGCGAGCGCACGAGCGACTGTCGCGGCCCGCTCGTGTGCCGCTTCGGCCGCTGTCGCCCGGAGTGCGCGATCAACGCCGACTGCCCCGTCGGCAGCGCGTGCCTGCTCGGCGCGGACGGGCAAGGCGCATGCGGTCTCGCGACCGATCTCGGCTGCACCACGAGCGGCACCGGTCGCACGTGCGCGATCGGCCTCGTCTGCGTGAACGACACGTGCGAGCGACCGTGCACCGACGCGAGCCAGTGTCCGACCGATGGCGTGTGCCTTCCGATCGGCGACGGGACGCGCTTCTGCTTCGATGGTCGTGCGAGCGCGGATGCGGCCCTGCCCGACGTCGGTCCACGCGACGCGGGCACGGATGCGCCGCCGATCGATGCCGCGATCTTGCGCGACGGCGTGCTCGACGCGTGCATCGGTGCGCGCTCGGCGTGCGCGCTCTCGGCCGATCGCCGCGTGTACTGCTGGGGCAGCAGCGCGCTCGGGCAGCTCGGCGAGGGCGGCACGTGCACGAGCACGGGCACCACGCGCCCGACGCCCACCACCGCGGTCGCGGGCCTGACCGGTGTCGATGCGATCGCGTGCGGCCAAGACTTCAACTGCGCCCACACCGCAGACGGGAGCGTGATGTGCTGGGGCGCCAACGATGCGGCGCAGCTCGGTCGCGGCGCCGCGAGCGCGTGCGAGGCGAGCGCGATGCCGGTGCAGGGGCTCTCGGCCGTGGGCGCGCACACGCTCGACCTCGGACGCGGCGGCAGCACCATCGTGCTCCAGCTCGCTGGACAACACGGCTGCGTTCTCGCCTCCGGCGCGCGCACGCTCTCGTGCTGGGGCACTGGAGGCATGGTCTTTCCGACCTCGATGTCGGCGACGACGGTCGCGGTGCCGTTCTCTGCGACGGAAGACGTCCCGGGGGCGTACACCGTCGCGACGCTCGCGCTCGGTGCGGACGACGCATGCGTGACGCTCGACGAGGCGGGCGGCACGTTCTGTTGGGGCGACGACAGCTGGGAGCAGCTCGCCATCCAGAGTAACCCTGCGGCCACCGCGAATCGCGTGGTGCTCGACGGGGTGAGCCTCACGCTCGGATCGATCGGCACCTCTGCGTGCACGCTCGATTTCGTCGGCGTGGTCTGGTGCTGGGGCGACGCGCGAGAGGCGCGCCTCGGCGACGTCGCGACGAACATCATCGGCGTCGATTCGACGTGCGGACCGACGCACGATCAACCGTGCATCGCGCAGCCGCAGCCGATCAGTGGCAACACGCTCCTCTTCTCTCAGACGTCGAGCAGCCCGGGCGGGACCAGCTGCGGCATCGTGTCGGCGGACACCAACGAGGGAGCGGGCGCCGGCGAGATCATGTGCTGGGGCCCGAACGCGCATCTGCAGGCGGGCGTGGCCGGCGGCCAGCCGGCGGCGATCGTCATCGAGCAGCCCGTGCACGGCATCGCGCGCGTGGATGGTGTCCCGCTCACCCGTGTCGCGTTCGTCGTCGCGGGCGACAGTGCATCGTGCGCCGTCGATCAGCGCGGCTTGCTCTCGTGTTGGGGCGACGTCGACTTCGACGGCAACGCGCCGAGCGAGATCGCGACCGACGTCGTCGTCCCCGTGCAGCGCTGAGCCGCGCGCTCGTCGTGATGTCGCCTCCGCGGTACGATGACCCGTGGCTTCCCATCGCCTCGCCGAAGAGCGCAGCCTCGCGTACCACTGCGTGACTGCGTGGCGGATCGAGAGCGAGCCGCAGCTGCTGGAGAACGCGCGGGCCCGCGTCGCGCAGTGGCACGACGTCGCCCCGATGTCGGCGGAGTACGTCGAGGCCTGGCGCCGCTTGCTCGATGGACCACGCCCCGAGCTGCTCACGCTCCTGGTATCTCGCTCGGAGCACGCGCGAGCGCTCGGGTCCATCGGCGAGCTCTCGCCCTTCCACGACACCTACGGGTACCACGCGCAGGGGGTCGGCCCGACGACCGCGGTGCTCCCGGCCGGATGGGAGGCGCGCCTCGTCGTCGTGCGGAACGAGAACACGCGAGGTGCGAGCGGTCTGTGCCTGGAGGTGCACGACCTGCTCGTCTCCAAGCTCGTCGCGGGTCGCGACAAGGACGTCGCGTTCGCGCGTGTCGCGCTCGCGAAGGGGCTCGCGAGCCTCGAGACACTGCGACAGCGCATCGGGGCGACCGCTCTCGACGCCGAGCTCCGTGCCGCCGTCCTCGCGCGCGTTCTCGTCGCGACGAGAAGCTCGTGACGAAGGCCTAGGGCGAGCTCGTCCACGCCGGCGGGAGCGCGGGCGTGGTGGTCGTCGTCGGCGGAGGCTGCTGACGTTGCTCGAGCGGCTGGATCGGCGGCGGCGTCGGCGCTTGCGTCGCCGTCGTGCTCGTCGTGCTCGGGCCGCCGCTCGTCCACGACGATGGCAGCTGCGGCAACGAGTGGATGATCGGCGCGTCCACGATCGACGGGATCGGATTGAACGGCGCCGGGCCGAGCGAGCCCTGCGTCGTCACCGGCGCTTCGCCGGGCGCCTCCGGATGCGCGCCGCGCGCGACCTCGACGTTCGTCGAGAACGTGTAGTCGCCCGCGTGGAACTGGATCTCGTACGGGCCCGATTGCGGGAACGTGTACGTCGCGGAGTACGCGCCCTCGATGCCCGTCGCCGCGGCGGCCACCGTGTGGCTCGTGTGGCGATGCATGTTCACCAGCACGAAGCGCGGCTGGTCGGACTCCGAGACACTCTGGCCGTCGGCGATCGTCGCCGTGACGATGGCTTGTTCGCGCTCGACCGGCGACGGCGAGACGACGATCCCTTGCTGGCGACGCGGCGTCGGATGCTCGAGCGCGTCGAGCCGCGCGTGCGCTTCGCTGGACGCGTCGAGCGCCTCGGCGGACTCGTAGCTCTGTCGCGCCGTGTCGGTGTGCCCGCGATCGCGCTCGTGATCACCCTCGTCGACGATCAGCTCGGCCGCATCGTGACGGATGCGCAGCGCGTCGGCGTCGTCGGGATGCTCGGCCAGGATGTGCTCGGTGATGACGCGGACTCCGTCCTCGCCCTCCCATCGATGCGCGGCGAGCGCGGCCTCGGCCTGGATCACCTGTTCGTGTCGCTGTTCGTCGGCCGACGGCCCCGAGAACGCGTGCATGCCGAAGACCGCGCCGACGACGACGAGCACGCCGACCACGAACGCAGAGGCGACCATCAGGATCGACAGCCCACCATCGCCGCGCCGACGCGGCTTGTGCAGGCCCGCCGCGGAGAGCTCTTCGGTGGTCGAGCTCGCGCCCGCCGGAACGTACGTCGAGGGCGGCGCGCTCATGCGCGGATCGGGCATCGATCGCCGTGCGCTCTGGTGCGCGTCGAGCGGCACGCGCTGACTGGGCTCGCGCGGCTCCACCGTGAACGAGCCCGTGCGCTGGCGGCGCTCGGGGATCCCGCTGTGCTGCGCCGCTTCGCGCAACACCTCGCCGAGCTCGTTCGCATCCGCATAGCGCGCGTCCGGGTTCTTGCTGAGCGCGCGCATGATCACGTCGGCCACCGCATCGGGTAGTTGCGACGCGCCCGCCTTCATCCGCAGCGGCGGCGGCGGCTCGTGGATGTGCTTCATCAGCAGCGTGACCGGCGCGGCCGCATCGAAGGGCGTCTCGCCGCAGAAGAGCTGATAGCCGAGCACGCCGAGCGAGTAGACGTCGCTGCGCGCATCGGTCTGCTCGCCAGCCGCGCCCTCGGGCGAGATGTAGCGGGCGGTCCCGAACACGAGCCCGGCCTGCGTCGCCTGCGTCTGCTCTTCGGCGCGCGTCAGACGCGCGATTCCGAAGTCGAGCACCTTCACGAAGTCCGGATCGCGGCCCTTCGTCACGAGCATCACGTTCTCGGGCTTCACGTCGCGATGGACGATGCCTTGATCGTGCGCTTCGCCCACGCCGTCGCACACCTGCGTGAGGATGTGCATCGCGCGCGGGACCGCGAGGCGCGGCTCGACGCGCAGCAGATCCGAGAGCGGCCGCCCGCGGATGAGCTCCATGACCAGATAGAGGCTCCCGTCCGGCAGCTGACCGAAGAGGAACACACGCACGACGTTCTTGTGATCGAGCGCCGTGGAGATCCGCGCCTCGCGCTGGAAGC
>CAYSCF010000019.1:0-44004 GCA_964429305.1 uncultured Sandaracinaceae bacterium
GAGCATCTCCGACCCGCTGCTCTGGCGCTACGTCGAGCTGCTGGGCCCGATCGTCGATATGAGCGATCACGCTTGGAACAAGGCCGATCCGCGCGCCGAGAAGCTCGCGTTCGCGGAGGGCGTCGCGCGCGCGTTCCACGGCGCGGAGGAAGCGAAGAAGGCGCGCGAAGCGTGGGAGAAGCAGTTCACGCGCAAAGAGCGTCCGGACGAGATCCCCGAGATCCGCATCGAGGGCAGCGATCCCGTCACGATCGTGAAGGCGCTCGTCGCGAGCGGCCTCGCCACGTCCAACGGCGAGGCGCGCCGCAAGCTCGGCGAGGGCGCCGTGAAGCTCGACGGCGAGACCACGATCAAGGACGACAAGCACGTGCTCGGCACCGGGCGTCACGTGCTCAAGCTCGGCCGCAAGTGGGCGGCCATCCTGGTGTGAGCGCGAAGGGCGCGGCCGCATTCGGAGCCCTCGACGAAGCGCGCGAGATCCAGGCGTTGATCGCATCGCGTCTCTCGATCCCGACCTCGGACGCGGAGCTCGACGTCTCGCTCGGGGGAGGCCCCATGGCGCGGATGGTGATCGGGACCTCGACGTTCCTCATCGGCGCCATGATCGGATGGATCGTCGTCCTGGTCCGCGACGCGGGCGACGTGGAGTCCCTCGTACGTCTCTGGCTCGTCACCGCAGGCGCGCTCGCGATCCTGCGCGCGGGCGTCGGGCGGCGCGCGCGCTGATCGACTACGATCGAAGGATGCATCGCTTCGTCCTTCTCTGCGCGGCTCTCGTCTTCGTCTCCGGCTGTCCTTCGTCGACGACGCTCGACACCGACTCCGGCGTCACCGACTCCGGATCGGGCCCGTCCGACGCGTGGAGCCCGGGCGCGGACGCGATGGTGCTCGACACCGGGTCGAGCTCGAGCTGGCGCAGCTGCGCGCGGACGTCGGAGTGCGAGCTCGTGCACACCGGATGCTGTGCGGGCTGTGGTGTCCCGACGGTCGCGAGCTTCGACGGCGTCAATCGTGCACGCGAGACCGAGCACTTCACGGACGTGTGCCCGATGCCGACGCCGTGCCCCGGGTGCGCGAGCATGCCGAACGCGAACATCGTGACGACCTGCGCGAGCTCGGTCTGCGGCGTGCTCGACGTCTCGACGCTTCCGCTCAGCGCGTGCACGACCGACGCCGACTGCATGCTCCGCTACGCGAGCTGCTGCGGCTGCAGCGGGACGCCCGACCAGGTGATCGCGATCCGGATGGACGCAGAAGCCGGCATCGAGGGCTTGCTCTGCGACGGCGGAGGCTGCGCGGCGGACTGCATCCCGATGATGCCGCCGGGGATCGCGCTCTGCGATGCGACGACGGGCCACTGCCGCGTCGCGCCGACACGCTGATCGCCTCTACGAGGACGCCCACATCTGCTCGGTGTCGCACGTCGCCGTGTACGTGCCTTCGTCCGCGCTCACGGTGACGTGCAGACGCATGCTGCCGCCGAGAGGCGGAGCGGGCGAGGTCGCGGCCGGGTCGTTGCGCAGGCCGGTGAAGAGCTCGAGGCGGATCGGCGCGTGGGGCGTCACCGTTCCGTCGAATCTCGCCAGGCCTTGCGTGCCGTAGTCCGTCACTCCGCGCTCGACCGGCGAGACGTAGAGCTGACCATAGTCGCGCGCGGGGGGCCGCGAGAGCGCGACCGGCGTGTCGTCCAGGGTCGTGAGCGCGAACGAGACCGTCACGTGATGCAGCGCGAGATCGCTGTCGATGTCGACGAACACGGCCGCGCCCGCCGCCGATCCGCCGTATCCACATCCCGGCGCGGCGATGCGCACGGCGGGAGGCGGAGGCGGAGGCACCGGCCGTGGTGCGGGCAGCACGGACGGGGCGACGACCGAACTGGCAGGCGTGGTCGCGACGCTCGCCGGAGGCGCATCGCCCGCGCCCGCGCAGCCGATGGTGAGCAGACCCAACGAGATCAGTGACTGCGAGACGACGTTCATGTGGCGATTCCGATGCCGAGCATGGCGGCAGCCTTGGGTCCTTGGTAGAGGCGCGCCATGTCGCGTGCGGTTCCGGCCTTCTTCTCGCTCGTTGGCGTCCTGATGTTCCTCGGGTTCGGGGCCGCGCTCGCGTGGCGCGTGCACGACGCGATGCAGGCGCCCGAGGCGCCGCCGCGTGTGACGGCCGATCAGCTGCTCGGGCTCGCGCGCACGGGCGAGCCCTGGGTCGAGATCGAGGGTGCCGAGTCGTGCGAGTACGGCGTGATCCCGTCGGACGCTTCGAGCGCGAGCTACCGCGTGCTGATGGCGAACGGCGCCGTACGAGGGCTGACCGAGGCGAGCGATGCGCGCGGTTGCACGGATGCGCCGCATCCGATGCGCGGAACGATTCGCACACGCCTGCTGGCCGATCTCGCGCTGCCCGCCGATGCGTCGCAGTTCTTCGCCACGCAGCTCGGGCCCGAGATCGTCGTGATGTGGGTCGACGACGATCCGCATCTGGGATTCGGCGAGGCCGCGATGTGGGGAGCGATGGCCGCGCTCGGGCTCTGCATCGCGTGGTTCTACGCAGCAGCGCTCTTCGCGCGCGCAGCGAAGGTGCGTCTGGCGCCGCGCAGCGATCGTCCCGCGCTTCCCGTGCTTCCGCCGCGGCCGCTTCGGCTCGCGCGTGCGTACCGCGCGAGCCCGTGGCTCGGCGTCGTGTTCTTCGCGGTGGTCACGCTGATGTTCGCGGGGATCACGATCGGACAGCTCCCGCCGCCGGGCACATCACTCGATGGCGAGACGATGGCGCTGATGGCGTTCGGCGGCGTGATGACGCTCGCGCTCGGCGCCCTCTCGATCGTCGTCCTGCGCGGCGCGCTCCGTCCGGCGCCCACGGTGCAGTCGCCGCGCGAGGCGTGGGCGCCCGTGGTGCGTCACGAAGCGATGCTCGCCAAGGGTGTCGACGTCGGCAATCGCACGCTCGTCTATCGCGATCCGTTCACGCGCGACGGCGAGCCCGAGCGCATCGTCGAGGTCGTGATCGGCGCGAACGAAGGCATGCCGTGGATCGTCGATCAGCACGTGCTCGTCCTGAAGGCCGAGGGGAACGACGCGCTCTACGTGGTGCGCGAGGACGGCGGTCCGTTCGAGCTCGACGATGCCGAGCTCGCGAGACTCGCGCGTTAGAGCTTCGTCGCTTCGATGACCTGAGGGACGAGGTCCTTCTTCGGATCGATGCGCGCGAGCGCGCGATCGGCCGGGCTGTCGGACTTCGTCACCAGCGCGCGGAGCGCGGCGAGGTGAACGCGCTCGTCGTTTCCGCTCGCGTCGCGATCGCCGATCGCTGCCAGGCCCGCTTCGGCGAGCGCGAGCACGTCGTTCGCCCACGCGGCGACCTCGCGGCCTCCGAGCCGAGCACGCAGCGCCCGCTCGGCGATCTCCGCGCGCGACTCGTCGGCGTCTTCGAAGCGCATCTTGCTCACGAGCGCCTCGACCTTCGCGAGCGTCGGCTCGTCGTGGAGCAGGCCCTTCCAGATCGCGGGAAGCGCACACACGAGATCGGCGGGCTGGTTGTCGGCGCTGCGCATCTCGAGCGTCCGCTTGAGACGCACCTCGGGGAACATCGAGTTCACGTGCGTGATCCAGTCGTCCGCCGTCGCCGTCGCGCCCTCGAACCCATCGCGCATGAACGCGCGGAACGTCTGTCCGGTGTTGTGCACGACGTGATCGTGGCGCTTGAGCATGAACATCGGGCAGTCGAGCACCCAGTCGACGTAGCGCGAGAAGCCCATCGGCTTGTCGTCCCAGGCGAAGGGCAACAGGCCCGAGCGGTCCGGATCGACGTCGAGCCACACGCGCGTGCGATGGCTCCGCTCGCCCGTGATGCGCTTCTCGACGAAGGGACTGTTCGCGAACATCGCGCCCACGATCGGCGACAGACGCAGCGACACGCGCAGCTTGCGGATCGCGTCCTCTTCGCTCGCGTAGTCGAGGTTCGCCTGCACCGTGCAGGTGCGCAGCATCATGTCGAGGCCCATGTTGCCGCGCGTCGGCAGGTACTTCCGCATCACGCCGTAGCGGAGCTTCGGGACGAACTCGAGATCCTCACGCCGCGCGAACGGGTGGAACCCGAGGCCGAGCCACGTGATGCCGAAGCGCGCGCCGATCGCGCGGACCTCGTCGAGATGCGCATCCATCTCGTGCTTCGTCTCGTGGATCGTCTTCAGCGGCGCGCCCGAGAGCTCGAGCTGTGCGCCGGGCTCCAGCGTGATCGATCCGCCGTCGCGGGTCAGCGACAGGACCGCCCCACCTTCGACCTCGCGGTGGGGCTCCCACCCCTTCCTCGCCAGCTCGCCCAGGACGGCGCGCACGCCGCGATCGCCCTCGTAGTGCACCGCCGATCCATCGGCGTAGACCCCGCACTTCTCCGCTTCGGTGCCGATGCGCCATTGCTCACGCGGCTTGCACGCTTCGTAGAAGGGGGCGAGGAGGTCGTCCTGGGTGCGAACGGCGGGGCTCGAGTCGGGCATGAATCGGTTCCGGGGTCGAGAGAAGGAACGAAGACAAGCGCGCACGCCGAGCGCGAAGTGCCCCAGTCGGCGTGGGGCACGATGCCTGATCGAAGCGGCGATCGCACCTCATTCGTTCGGGCAGGGATGGGCCTTTGCACTTCGTAAGGCTGAGAGGGCCGTGGCGGAAGCCCTCAGGCCGGTCGCGCAGAAGACCCGATGGACGGCACGCGCTGCGGCCGAGTAGGCTCCTCGCCGGCGTCGACAGGACGACGGAAGGGCTTTGGCGTAAAGCCCTCGGGAGACAGGGCCGCGAGGATGAGCGAAAGCCGGGAGCGCGCAGGAGTGATCGGGGCGGGCCTCGTCGTGATGGGTCGGCTTCGCGGCGAGGGCGACATGCGCGTCGAGGGAGTGCTCGAGGGCGAGATCGATCTCGACGGCGACGTCTCGCTCGGCGCGACGTCCAACGTGGTCGCTCCCGTGCGTGGTCGCTCGGTCGAGATCGAGGGCGAGCTCGCCGGAAACGTGATCGCCGAGCGCGAGCTGACGGTGCGTGCGGGCGGACGCGTCCGCGGCGACGTGCGCGCGGCGCGTCTGGCGATCGACGACGGCGCGCTCATCGACGGCATGCTCGACATGGCGTTCGATCTCGGGCCAGGGGTGGCGCGATGATTCGCACGTCGCGCATCCCCGAGGGCGTGATCGTCGAAGGGCAGATCCGCGGGCAGGGCGATCTCGTCGTCGCGGGTCTCGTCGAGGGATCGCTCGACGTCGATGGGCTGGTCGTCGTGGAGAGCACGGGCCAGGTCCGCGGTCCGATCCGCGCGCGCTCGATCGCGGTCGCCGGCAGCGTGCAGGGCGCGCTCACGGCCGACGAGACGGTGCGGCTCGAGCCGACCGCGCGCGTCATCGGCGACGTGATCGCTGCGAACGTGTCGGCCGCGCTCGGCGCGATGGTCCGTGGTCGCGTGCGCATGGCCGGCGCCGAGCGGCTCGATCGCACCGAAGGAGGCACGGTGCGCGCGCCGTGGTCCTCGACGGGGACGCTCGTCGCGTCGCGCACGGCGACCGGAATGATCGCGGCCCCCAAGCTCGCGCGTACGCCGAGCCCGCAGCGCATCGAGTCGCCGCCGGTGGCCGAGGACAAGCCGAAGCGCTCGCGCACGGTGACGGCGCCCGTGGCGCCCGTTGCGCCGGTCGCCCCCGTCGTCGTCGCTCCCGTCGCGCCGGCGGCTCCCGTCGTCGCTGCGCCCGCGCCCGTTCCTGCTCCGGTCGAGGTCGCGCCCCGTCGCGCGCCTCCCGCACCGGTGATGCCCTCGATCGGCCGCGTCCGCGCGCGGCGCAAGGACGGAGCCGATCGTGACCTCGGCTGATGCCCGTGCACGGCTCCTCGAGCTGCTGCGCACGCGTAGCTACGCCAAGAAGAAGGTCGTGCTCGCGTCCGGCCGAGAGAGCGACTTCTTCATCGACGTGAAGCAGACGGCGCTGCTCGCGGAGGGCCATGCGCTCGTCGGTGAGCTCATGCTGGAGGCGGCGCTCTCGTTCGATCCGCGGCCAGTCGCGGTCGCAGGCGTCGAGCTCGGCGGTTGCTCGCTCGCGTCGGCCGTGGCGCTCGTGTCCCACCAGAAGGGCACACCTCTCGATGCGATCTACGTCCGCAAAGAGGTCAAAGACCACGGCAGCAAGCGTCAGATGGAGGGCGACACTCGGATCGCCGACGGCGCGCCGGTCGTCGTGCTCGAAGACGTCATCACGACGGGTGGCTCGACGCTGAAGGCGATCGAGAAGCTCCATGCGCGCAAGCTCGTCGTCAGCGGTGTCGTGGTGCTCGTCGATCGCCTCGAGGGCGGTCGCGAAGCGCTCGAAGCGGCCGGTGTCCGCGTGCGATCCGTCTTCGATCGGACATCCTTCGAGACGTGACCCGCGCTCTCTCGCTCCTGCCGTTCGCGCTCGTGCTCGCCGTGGTGAGCTGCGGGCCCGGCACCGTGCCGATCCGCGAAGGCACGCGCGCGTTCACCGCGAGCGACTACAGCGGCGTCTACGATCGCTGGACGCGCTCTGCGGACGAATTCGACTTCGGTCATCTCGCCGAGATCCTGCACGTCACGGCGACGTTCGAGTCCTGGGAGTTCCGCTGGGCGTACGTCGTGCGTTATGCGGCCGATCACAGCCTCACGACCGACGAGCGCACGCGCACGCTCGAACAATCGCTCGCGGATGCGCGCGATCGGCATCGCTTCCTCGTGACGGTCGGTCTTCCCATCTTCCGCGAAGGGGATCTCACCGGCACGTTCTCGGACGTGCGCGTGATCCTCGTGGATCCGGCGGGCCATCAGACGAGCCCGACCGAGATCTCTCGGATCGGACGTCCGTCGACCGATCAGCGCATCTACTTTCCTTCGATCAACCGCCAGCGGCATACGTTCCGCATCGCCTTCCCCACGGTCGGCGAAGACGGAGCGCCCACCATCCCCGACGACGCGACGGAGATCACGCTGCGCTTCGCAGGCGCGCTCGGTCAGGTCGATCTCCGCTGGAACCTGGATCAGAGCGCGCCCCACTCGCCATGAGCAGCGCGCCCATCGCGAGGCGCCGTTGGCCTCGAGAAGGAGTGATCGGAACGCTCGTCGTGGCCGTACTGCTCACCGTCGCTGGCGGCTTCTTCGAGGCGTACGTTGCGGACGAGAACGCGGCGCTCGACGAGCTCTCCGATGCGACCGCGTTGCATCGCCTGCTCGACGAGACGCTACGCCTGTCGATCGATGGCGAGACCGCCGAGCGCGGATTCGTCCTGACGCAGGATCCGGTCTTCCTCGGGCCCCTTCGCACGAGCCACGAGCTCTTGCCTGGGCGGCTCGATCTGCTCTCGAGCCTGCTCGCCCAGAAGCACGACCAGGTCGGCGCGCGATCGCTGCGTGAGGCGGTCGAGAGCCGCGCGCGCTGGACCGACGAGATCGTGGGCCTGGCGGCGAGCGGAGACTTCGCGGGCGCGCGCGGTCGCATCGCGACGCACGAAGGCATGCGGCGCACCGACCGCGTCCGCTCGCTCACGGCCGACATCGGTGCGCGCGAAGACCGGCACGTCGCGGTTCTCTTGCGTCGTCTCGGGCGCTCGCGCGGGCGCATGCAGGTCGCGTTCGTGGCGACGCTCGTGATCGCGATCGGCCTGCTCGCGCTGCTCGGGCTGGGATTCCGCCGCGATCTGCGGCGTCTCGCGCTGATGACCGAGCACGCGGAGGACAACGAGCGTCGCTTCCGCGCGCTCGCGGAGAGCGCGGGCGATCTCGTCCGCATCCACCTCCGCGACGGCTCGATGGAGTACGTGAGCCCGTCGAGCGAGCGTCTGCTCGGCTACGCGCCGGAGGAGGTCATCGCGATGCCGCCGTTCGCGCTCGTGCCGAAGGAGGATCAGGCACGCATGCGCGAGGTGATCGACACGATGTACCGCACCGGAGTCGCTCCGGATCCGATCCGGCACGGGATGATCCGTCGCGACGGCGCGATTCGCACGTTCGAGACTCGCATCGACCCCGCACACGGCGAGTTCGGGGTCACCCGCTATCACACGATCGGCCGCGACGTGACCGAGCGGGCGCGGGAGGAAGAGCGCCTCAACGAGATGGCGACGAAGGACGCGATGACGGGGCTGCTCAACGCGGGCGCGTTCGAGCTGCACGGCACGGCGTTGATCGCGCGGTGCGAGGCCGAGGGCAAGCACGCGCTCATGGCGTTCGCGGACGTGAACGGTCTGAAGGTCATCAACGACCAGCTCGGGCACGACGCGGGCGACTCGGTGATCGTGGATGCGGCGCACTTGCTCCAGAGCTCGGCACGCACGTCGGATCTCGTGGCCCGCGTCGGCGGCGACGAGTTCATCGTTCTCGGGATCGTACGCGACGAGCTGGCGGCGCAGACGTTCTCGGAGCGCCTCAACGAGCGCATCCAGGCGCACAACGAGCGTGCAGGTCGCGCGTACCGCGTCTCGATCAGCGTAGGCACGGCGGTGTTCATGCCGAACACGGGCCAGACGCTCGAGGGGCTCCGCGCGGAAGCCGATCGCATGATGTACGCGCACAAGCGCACGCATCGCGGCGATCGCGAGACCGGTTCCGGCGAGAGCCTCGTCCGCGACGACGACGGGGCTTAGTCTCCAGGGTGGCGCTCGCGCGCCCCCTCGAGCGACTGGCGGAGCCAGATCGCTCTCACCCCCGCTCCGTCTCGTCGCTTTGCTCCTCGCGAGCGACCGGACTGGTCTCGCGCAAGAGCCTCATCGTCGCCGCTGCTCGTCGTCGATCGAGATGCGCGCTCGTTGCTGGGTCAGGGACGCGAGGTCTGGACGTCGACGTCGATCGTGAACGCGCCTTGGTTGCCGCTCGCGAAGCCGTCCATGAACACGTAGTAGGTGCCGGGCTCGAGCTTGGTCTCGAGCATCGAATGGCGGTTGTCGCCCGCGTCGTCGTTGCAAGCGAGCTCGCTGGTCTGATCGGTGCAGTCGCCTCGGACGTAGATCGCGCCGTCCCAGTCGGTCTGCTCGCTCGTGATGCGCACCGTCGAGCGGCGGCGGATCTGGAGACGATAGATCTGATCGGGGCTCATCGCGCCGCCCGCGCACGTCGCCTGGAATCGATCCGTGGAGCCCGTGGTCGTGCCCACGACCTGGTGGCCGGGACGGATGAGCGGCGCCGCGCGGCACGACGCCTCGAGCGCGCTCATGTCGTCGACCTGTACGTGCACTGCCGCCGCGCCGAACGCGTTCTGATCCGCGCCGTCGACGATGAGATAGTACGTGCCGGCGGCGAGGGTCTGGTCGATCGGCACGCCGCCGCGGCCGTCCATGCAGAACACTTCGCTCGTCGTGTCCCCGCACGTGCGCTGCAGGTAGACGATCGGCGGGAACTCGGAGCTCGTGAAGCTCGCGCGTACGCGCGACCGCGACGTGAGGTTCAGGCGGTACACCGCGTCCGGCGCGCCGGTCCCGCCGCAGCTGCCGTGCGCGTCGTCGGCCATCGTGAACGTGTCGGCCGTGATGTCCGCGCCTGGTGCCCACGTCGCCGCGCTCGCGCACGTGTCACCCGCCGCGCCCGCGCCGGCTGCGGGGACGACGTCCGCCGTGAGCGAGTAGTCGCCGCTCGCGCTCGCCCCGAAGCCGTCGGCGTAGACGTAGTAGCGGCCCGGATCGACGGTCGCCGTCGTGAGCGAGTGACGCGTGTCCTGGTAGTCGTCGTTGCAGGCGAGCTCGGTCGAAGGATCGGCGCACGTCGAGCGCAGGTACACCGCGCCGTCGTACGTGCTCTGCATGCGCAGGCGAACGCGCGAGCGTGCCGTGACGTCGAGGGAGTACACGCGATCGGGCGACTGCGCGCTGCCGGCACACCGGGCCTCGAAGTAGTTCGCTTCCGAGGCCGTCGTTCCCGCGACCGTCGTGCCCGGGACCAGCGGCGTGGCGCTCGCGCATACCTCGCCCGTCGAGCGCATCGGCATCATCGAGAGCGCGACTTCGTACTGACCCATCCCGGAGCCGTAGCCGTCGACCACGACGTAGTAGAGGCCGGGGTCGAGCGTCGTGGCGATCTCCGAGCGCGACGTGGTGGGCGCATCGTCGTTGCAGGCCAGCTCGGCGCGAGCGTCGCCGCACACGGCCTCGAAGTAGAGCGCTCCGTCGAAGGTGGAGCTCAGCACCGCGCGCACGAGCGAGCGCTGCTCGACGGTGAACTGATAGACGTGCTCCGGCGCCGTGCTCCCGTAGATGCAGCTGCCGCTGATGGCGGCGTCGCCATCGGTCGTATCGCCCTGGATGGGCGTGCTGGTGGTGAGCGTGTAGGGCGCATCGCACGTGCCGGGCCCGCCGTGCGGAGGTCGCACTGGTGCTGTTGCGGTCGCGTAGGGATCGTAGGGCGGCGGGTAGCCCGGGCCGGCGTAGCTGCTGCCCTGCGGGGTGCCGGACCACGACGTCACCATGTAGCCGCCGCCGCCGCGCGTCATGCGCACGGAGATGCGGTACTGCGCCGGATATTGTGGGCAGAACTGCACCGCCGCCTCGCCGTCCTCGGTCGCGTCGTGCGCGACGTCGGTGCCGGCCTCGTCGGTGATGACGACGTCGAGGTTCGCGACGCCCCCGCCGCCGAGCGCGACGACCGTGTAGCACTGGCCCGGCTCGAGCCGCCCGTCGAAGTGCGCCTCGGAGCCCTCCGCGAGCGAGCCTTCGCTGATGGAGCCGCTCTGGGTCATGCCCAGCGCGGCCATCGTGTTGTGCAGAGTGACGAACCGCGAGTCCATCGAGACGGACCCGCTACAGCTCGCGAGCGCGAGGACGAGACCGAGGCGGAGAGCCAGAGCGCGCATAGGTGGCGCGAGCCTAGCAGGCCGCCGAGAAAGCCGCCGCGCCACTATCGAGGCGGAGTCCTTCTGTCCTTGCTCGCTTCCGCGGGCGCGCCGCAGTGCGGGCAGTTCAAGAGCTCGGCCGGGAACGGGCCGTTGCAATACGCGCAGAACACGCGGCCCGCGATGCTGTTCGGATCGATGAGCTTGATGTCGGGATAGAACTGCTCGAGCTCGGCCGTGCTCATGCGATCGTTCTCGGCGGCGGGCGACCACACCACTTCGAGCGCGACCATCTGCTGGCCGGTGATCGTGCCGCGATCGGCGAGCGCATTCCGGATCTGACCGGCGTCCGCCGTCTGCCAGCCCTGCATCGGGCGACGCGTCGCGAGGACGATCGTGACGACGACCGTGCCCTTTCCTTCGTCGGCGCGCGCGACCATGCCGGGCGCATCGACGACGTTCGCCGCCTGGCCCGCCGCGCCGCGCACGAGCTCGGTGCGGAAGCGCGAGCGTGCTTCGTTGGCGAGCTGCTGGAACACGCCCTGCGCGCTCTGCGGCGCGTGCGCGCCCGCGTCTTTGTACGCTGCGTAGAGCCACGAGATCTCGTTGCGGCGCAGGTTGAGCACCGTCTCGCTCAGCAGATTCGCGAGGCCCTGCGGCGTGCCGGTGTCTCCCCGCTGCGCGAGCTGCATCAGCGTCTGCTGCAGCTGCGCGCGCGCGCGCCAGTCGAGGCCGATCGAGACCTGCGTAACGTACATCGCGTTCGGCCCCATGTAGCCGCCGCCCATGCCGCCGCCCATCGGCGGGAACGGCGTGGGCGGTCCCATGGTCGCCCCCATCCCGCCCTGACGGCGCTGCTGGATGAGCATGAGGATGACGACGATGCCGATGATCATGCCGGTGCAGCAGAGACCACCGCATCCCATGCCGCCGCCGCCGCCGCTGTACCCGCCGCCGCCGTAGCTCGGATAGCTGCCGCCGTAGCCGCCGTAGCTGCCGCCGTAGTCGCCGCCGTAGCTGCCGCCACCGCCGCCGTAGCTGTCGCTTCCACCGCCGCCGCCGCCGCCCGAGAAGTCACCGCCGCCGAAGCTTCCGCCGGTGGTCTGCGCCAGGGCGGGGAGCGCCACGGCGAGAACGAAGACGACGAAGAGAACGGCGCGCGCGAGCCCCGAGAAGCGCTTCATGCCGCGCAGGATACACGAGCGACGCGCCGGTCCATCTCGGGTGGAGAAAATGACCGCGGATCAGGGCCGACGATCACGGAAAGTGCGGGCAGGTGCAGGGTCGCGACTCGCTGCGCCCGCCCGGCAAGCAGATGTTCGCGATGCACTGGCCCCACGAGCGCGTCTGTACGCAGTTGCTGGAGAACGGTGCATCCGGCAGGCACGTGCCCCAGCCCGACAACATGCCGCACATGTCGTTGGGCGTCGTGCAGGACGTGCTCGTCGCGCTCGGCGCGCACGCGCCGGCCATGCACGTGTTGCCCGTGCACGTCATCGTGCCGCTGGCTCCGCACGACGTGGCGCTGCAGGGCGTGCACATCGGCGCCGCGCCGCACGCGGTGCCGTCGGTCGTGCGCGTGCAGTCCATCGGCATCGTCGTCGTGTGCATCACGCACACGCGGTCGACGCACGTGTAGCTGACCGTGGTCTGCATCGTCGCCGCCGCGGTCGTCGCGCACTCGGACGCGTACGTGCACGCGCCGGGCGTCGTCACGGCCATCGGGCAATCGAGATCGCCGCGGCATCCGCCGGCGTCGACGAGCGACGCGTCGTGGCCCGCATCCACCGGCGGCACGCCGAGGTCGACGGCCACGGTGCCCATGTCGATCGGCACGGCCGCGTCGTGCGGCGGCACTCCCATGTCGATGGGGGGCCTCGCGGCATCGATGCCGGTGTCGCCTCGCGCGACGAAGGCATCGCTCGGGTGCGCTCCAGCGTCCGTCTGCCCGCCGCCGGTCACTCCGCGTGAGAGAGAGCAGCCCGGGCCGAAGAGCGTGAGCAGCGCGAGGAACGTCGTGGCGCGGGCCATCGTGGGAGCGTAGCCGCGCCCGTGGGCGGCCGACAACAAGACGCGCCTCACATGATCGGGCTGAGGTTCAGACCGCCCGCGTATGCGTAGCTGACGTAGCGATCGAAGCCCGAGATGAGCAGCGAGATCGGCTGCGTCGCTTGGAGCGTGTGGTAGCCGTCGTGCTGCGTCCCGGCCGTGATCTGCACGTGCGGCAGGCCGACGATGTCGGGGAACGAGAGCTGGCACTCGTAGATCAGCCACGTCGGCGGCGGGTCCATCATGCCGCGGTGTACGCCGTCGGCGGGCAGCACGACGCACGCGTTGGGATCGAGCGGCGCGCCGTCCAGCTGGACCTGGGCCGTCGCGGGCGCGACGATCGTGACGAAGTCGAACGCGTAGTAGAGCGGCGTCAGGAAGACGTAGTCCATCCGGTACTGATCGGTCGGCGGGACCGCGATGAGCGAGGGGTCGCCGCCGGGATAATCGAGCGGGATGCCCGTCTCCTCTTGGCTCGCCATCACCTGCATCACGGCGATGCGCTGCGAGGCGGTCATCTCGAAGTCCTGCATCGCGGTCACGATCACGTCCTGACCTTGGGTCAGCATGATCATGTCGTTCGGGAAGGGCATCGACGTCGTGATCGTGGTCGTGCCGCCCTCGATCGCGAGGATGCGCACGTACTCGGGCTCGTTGCCCTCGCCGACGCTGTCGCTCGTGACGAATGCGTGGTTGAGCGCGACCGCCCGCGATGGCGTGCGGGCGACGAAGAAGTGCCGGCCGAGCGTGCTGTCGGGGAACACCGACTCTTCGAGGTGGTCGGCGCAGCACTGACGATTCGCCAGGTCGTCGAAGCGCGGCGCGTCCGACGCCTCGCTGCCCGCGATCACGGTGACGCCGCTGTTGCTCGTGACGCGCGTCCCCGTGAAGTCGGCGTTGAAGCCCTGCGTCTCGAGGTTCACGACGTCGAAGGGCCCGAGGTGGAACGTGAGCACGTCGCCGCCGACGAGCGGCCCGGGGAAGCCCGGCACGCCGACGACCTGCACGACCTGGCGGCCGAGCGTGATCGTCGCGGTGGTGCTCTCGGCCGTCCCGATGACGGTCAGGAATGCTCGGAGATCGATCCCGCCGTTGGTCACCGCGTTGCTGGGCGTGAGCGCGAGCGTCTGCGGCCAACCGACGATCGTGTACTCGTTGCCGATCGCCGACGTCGGCAGCAGCAGCGAAGCGTCGTTCGAGAACACGCCGACGTTGTCGAGCGGGTTGAACTGATACGCGACCACCGGCAGCGTCGAGCGGATGCGATAGGCGTTCGACGTGAGCGCGGAGTGCGTCCCGTCGTTGTGGCCGTTGGCCATCGCGGCGTTGCGGCAGTGGCAGTCGGTGGCGCCGCCGCCGGGGCTGGCGCCGCCCGCGCACCAGCAGTGCTCGCCCAGGTTGCAGGTCGTGTCGTCGACGCAGGTGCCGAAGCTCGACGACCCGTCGACCTCGCGGCGCGGCAAGCGGAAGATCTCGAGATCGCCGGGGCCGATGCTCGTCATCTGAACCATCTCGGGGCTCGACGCGCCACCGAACATCCCCGTGTCTCGCTCGACGATGACGTCGGTGACGTACTGGCCCGCGTTCGAGACGACGACCGCGTACTGCTGCTGCGAGGCGTCGCCGTCGGGCACCGTCGCGTTGTCGAGATCGGCCGCGTAGAACTCGCAGCCCACGTACGAGCGATCTTGCGTCGCCTGCATGCACAGGTTCACGCACGCGCCGTTGACGCACGCGTCGCCCATCGTGATGTCGCACGTCTGCTGGACGGTGTGGCTCTGGCCGTCGTGCGAGCAGAGCACGACGTCCGCTCCGTCACAGCCGTGCGTGTCGGGCTGGCAGAGCGCGCAGCCGATGTTGTCGACGCACACGTGCCCGTCGGCCGCGCAGTCGTGCTGCGTCGGCACGAGGAACTCACCGTCCGTGAGGCACGAGTGGAGCACGGTCCCCACGCACGCCATCGCGTCCGCGTTCACGCACACGAACGCGCCGTCGGGCAGGAGCGCATCACCGCCGTCGACGTGCGTGTGCTCGACACCGATGGTGCAGGCGGCGAGCCCGAGAGGGAGCAGGAGAGCGAGTCGAACCGAGGAACGCGTGCGGGACGCGACGTAGTTTCCGATCACGACGACTCAGAGCTCCATGGCGAACTGGTTCACGGAGTACGCGGACCAGTACCCCTCGTTGATCTCGTTGTAGCTCAGCGTGTCGAAGTCGAAGCCGGGGATCGAGATCGAGAACACCGCCCACTGCGCTTCGCCGGGCGTGATGTCGTCGACCATCGGGATGCTCGAGAGGTCCGGGATCGGAGCGGACGTCTGGTCGCCGCGCACGAACATGCGCCACGCCGGGTTGCCGTCCTGGCCCACCATGAGGATGAGGTGGAAGTCGGCCGGCGCGCCGCCTGGCTCCTGCCAGCGCAGCGTGCGATCCGCCGGGATGCGGCCACCGTTGGCGGGCGAGACCGCGTCGGGCACCCCGAGGAACGCCGGCAGCTGCACGTGCTCGTCGACCGCCGTGATGCCGCGCGGCAGCACGACCGTGTACGGCCGCGACTCGTAGGCAGCCGTGTAGCCCGCGATGATCTCGAAGCGACCATCGGCGATCGTTCCTTCGAGCGCCGGCTCCGCGACGAAGCGGAACTCGTGGTTCGCGTCGCGTCGGCGGATCGTGTCGAAGTCGTAGTCGCGCGGGGGCGACGAGCTCGGGTCCGTGTGGCCCGGCATGTTGCGCACGATCACGCCCTCGCCGCCGAGGTCGAGCACGGCGCGCATGTAGAAACGATCGGGCTCACCATGCGCCTGCGCGGGCAGCGTGCCGAGATCGGCGACCAACGAGTGGTCGAGCGGCAGGTTCATGAGGATGTCGACGCCGGTGACGTCCTCGCCCGGACCGACGAGCACGTTGCGCGTCACGCCCATGACGTAGGGGATGAAGACACCCGTCGTCGTGTTCTCGAGGCCCGCGAGCGCATAGACGGCCAGACCCGCCGGGCGCGCGAGGATGCGATACGGAAAGCCGTGTCCATCGGGCGGCGTGCTCGCCGACAGAACGCGCGGCGTCGCTCCCCCGAGGCTGGGGTCCGGGTTCGGGGAGTCGTCGACGCCGAGACCGCTGTTCTGATACACGTTGAGCTGCGTCGTGTAGACGTATCCGACGCGGATCCACGCCGTGCTGCACAGCGAGCCCGACCAGATGCACGCATCGTGGGCGTCGGCCGTGCACAGCGCCTCGGTTCCGAGGCCGGTGCAGCCCGCCGGCGGATGCGGGATGATGTCCCACGGCACGGGCCCGTACTCGATCGAGGTGGGGAACACGAGGTCGCCCTCGATGAACGCGGCGTTGCGGCCGCGGCCACCCGTCGAGCCCATCCCCATGCCACACATCGGGTCTTCCCACGGAACGAGGAAGGCCGTGACGTCTTGCGCATCGAACGCGACGAACGAGGTGCGCTCGTAGCAGTGCTTCGAGATGTGCACCGTGTGCTGACCGACGAGGTCGGGGCCCGAGAAACTGATCTGGCCCATCGAGTCCGTCAGGCCCTGGTACATCGTCGAGAGATCCTCGCCGACGATGACGAAGGCGCCCGGCACCGGCATCCCGCTGGCGCTGTCGATCGCCGTGACGTTGATCGTGCCGTGCGTCGGGCCGCCGCCGAGGCCGCCCGAGACCGGATCGGACGTGTCGTAGTAGTCGTACGCCTGCACGGCCGTGAGCATGCTCGAGTCCGCGGCGCTGACGACGGTGACGTCGACCGTCCCTGCCGACTGCGGCGGCGTGCGGCACGTGATGCGCTCGGGCGAGACCACCGTCACGTCCAGCGCGGGCGAGCGCCCGAAGAGAACGGTGTCGCCGTTCGCGAAGTGCGTGCCGCTGCCGACGATGTTCACGAACGTTCCGCCCGCGACCGATCCGCGATCGGGATCGACGCTGAGCGCGTCGTACGTGTAGCCGTGCGGCAGCGTGAACGTGTTGGCGCCGACGCGGACCGAGACGTCCACGACGCCGACCGCGCCTGCGGGCACCACGACCTGCAGACGGCGCGCATCGATGAGCGTGTGGTCGGCGCCCTGCACCTCGTGCGTGCCGAACGTGACCGTCGCATCGGCGGTGAACCCGGCGCCGCGGAGCACCGCGACGTTGCCGCCGGTGAACGGTCCGTGGTCCGGCACGACGCGCAGGATCGACAGCTCGCTGAAGCCGATGCCGGTGTCCGAGAACTCCATGCCGACGTCGACGCCGGGCCCGGTGTCGTACATGCCGGCTTCGGGGACGACGATCCCGTGGTGATCATCGCAGCCCGCCGCGCTCGCGAAGGCCAGCGAAAGAAGCAGGCCCAGGACCATCCGGCTCGACGTCATCTCGGTCACCATCGGTCGCGCGAGAGCGACCGCCCGTTCATGCAAGAAACCGAGCCCACCTCTCGTACTGCCAGAAATGCGCGAGAAACGCCGAGAAATGGCTCCTCGGCGAGTATCGGGGGAACCTAGGGGAAGTCAAGGAGACCGCCCGGCCTTTCACCCCATGAATCTGCTCCGAATCGTGATCAGCGACCTGCACCTCGGGACCGGCGTCCGTCAGGGCGAGCCGAATCCGTTCGAGGACTTCCGGCACGACGAAGAGCTGGCCGACCTGCTCGGGCACTACGAGCGGGAGCTCGAGGGCACGCCGATCGAGCTCATCTTGAACGGCGACATCTTCGACCTGCTCAAGGTGACGATCGGCGGCAAGTGGCCGCACGAGATCACCGACGAGATCGCGACCGAGAAGCTGCGCCAGTGCCTCGACGGGCATCCGCGCTTCGTGCGCGCGCTGCGCGACTTCCTGAAGCGGCCCGGCCATCGCATCGTGTTCCTGCCCGGCAACCACGACCTCGACATGATCATGCTGGGCCCGCAGGAGCTCTTGCGGCGTTACATCGCGCCGAACCTGCCCGAGGACCGGCTCGAGTTCGTGACCGACAGCGACACCTACTATCTGCCCGACGGAATCCAGATTCGTCACGGCCATCAGCTCGAGCGCATCCATCGCGTCGACTACCGACGCCTCACGCGCAAGCGACGCGACGGCACGCAGGTGCTCGATCTGCCGTGGGGCAGCCTCTGGATCCTCGACGTGATGAACCCGGCCAAGCAGCAACGCAGCTACGTCGATCGCATCCAGCCGCTCTCGCGCTTCTTGCTCGGCTCGTTCCTCTTCGACACGCGCTTCGTGCTCGGCTTTCTCTGGCGCTCGTCGATCTATTTCCTGAAGTGGCGCGTGTTCAACATCGGCGCGTGGCGCGAGCGTCTCTTCCGCATCCCCGAGCTGCTGCGAGAGGACATTCTGGCGCTCGGCGGCTACGACGCGGCGTCGCTCCGCGAGCTGCGACGGCTGCGCGGCGTCACGCATCTGGTGCTCGGCCACAGCCACGGGCCGCGCTTCTTGACGATCGAGGGCGGCAAGGTGCTCGTGAACACGGGCACGTGGATGAGGATGATCAACCTCGACGTCAGCCACCTCGGACAAGACAGTGGCCTGACATACTGTACGATCCGTTATGGCGACGAAGGCCCACCGAAGGTGGCGCTCAACAAGTGGCACGGGCCGCGACGCCCTTACGAGGTGGTGCCTTATGCGGACTAGCTTGCTGTCCTTTGCGCTCGTGCTCGCAGCGTGCGACCCGCCCGTCGTTCAACACGCGCCGGACGTCGATGCGAACGTGGACGCGTTCCGAATCGACAGCGGCCCGCTGATCGTCAACGACAGCGGCCTGAACGACGCGTTCGTCTCCATCGACTCGTACATCGACGTGGGGCCGGTGCCGGACGTGGGCACGCCGGATGGGGGCGTCGTCCCCTCCGTGCTCCACCTCGACGGCGTCTTCGACGAGCCCATCTGGACCGCGAATCCGTCGAACGCGATGCAGGTGAACAACACGCCGACGATCGCGCCCTTCGACAGCGAGACGCTGACCTCGCTCTACGTCGCGCGCGACACCGACTGGCTCTACTTCGGCTTCGAGGCGGTCTTCACGCCGGGGGATGCGGTCGTCTTCTACGTCGACACGCACTTCGGAGACACGACGGGCGTGTACCTGATGGGCACGGGCCTGAACGACAACGCGAACACGGTCAACCAGGTGCTCTCGCTGCCGTTCACCGGCACCGTCGACTTCGAGCCGGAATGGGGCTGGGGCACCGACACGATGAACGTGATCCCGACGACGTACACGGCGCACATCGGCTGGCGTGCGCTCTCGGCGACGGGATCGTTCACGCCACTGACGAACTACACGGCGAGCATGTGCAACGGCACCGCATGCGAGGTGCAGACGCAGTTGATCGCCGGTCTGGGTCTCGTCACGGGGACGGAGCCGATCAACCTTGTCGTGCGCTTGGGACGACCGGGAGCGTCGGGCGGGTTCTCGAACCAGACGTTCCCGACCTCGGACTCCGGTCAGCCAGAAACGATCGGCCCCACGCAGATCAGCGTCCTACCGCCCACCTGAGCACCTCTCTATATACTCCGCGCGACATGACGAACGTCGCCGCGGCCGCTTCCGCTCCCCCCGTCCGCGTGCGTGTACCGCTGCTGCTCAAGCTCGGCGCGATGGCATGCGTGCTCGCAGTCGTACCGCTCGCGGTGGTGGGCGTGATGCTCGTCGACGTGAACGCGCAGACCGTCGAGGAGATGATCCGCGAGCAGCAGATCCTCGCGCTCGACGATCTCTCGCGCACGATCGATGCAGAGCTTCGCTCGGCGGAGGACGACCTCGCGGCCGTCGGGGAGCTCTTCGCGAACGACGCCCTCGACGACGAGACGCGTCTCGCGGTGATCCAGGCGCAGATCGACGGAAGCGCGTCGCTCGATCACGTCGCGCTCTACGATCTGTCCGGCGCCCGTCTCGCGGTCATGGAACAGCAGACCGCGCGCGGCATCGACGTTCCGGAGACGTTGCCCGAGGCGCTGCGAACGACCATCGAGCACGACCACGCGGCGACGGGCGCGATCCTGTCGACGCCGACGGGCCTGCGCGTGCTGATCGCGGTGCGCATCCACGTCGGCGAGCACACGACGGGCTACGTCGCTTCGGAAGTGTCGCTCGCGCCGATCGAGGCGCGCTTGCAGGCTCTGCAGCAGGCGCACTTCTCCGGACAGCGTGATCCGCTCTTCGTCGTGGACGACGACTTTCGGCTGATCGCGCACCCCGACGTGGAGCGCGTGATCGCGCGCGAGCAGATGCACGACGGCATCCTCGCGAACGTCACACGCGCGATGCTCGGCGTGAGCCTCAGCGAGTCGGGCGAGTACGCGGCTGCCGACGGCACGCCGATGGTCGGATCGACGTCGGGCATCGCCGGTCATCCGTGGGCGCTCGTCGCGCAGATCCCGCAGTCGATCGCGTACGCCTCGCTCGGTCGCATGCGCACGATCATCGCCATCGTCGTCGCCGTTGCCATCCTCGTCGCGCTCTTGCTCGGTCTGTTCATGGCGAGCGCGATCAGTCGGCCGCTCGGGCGGCTCACGGCCTACGCGAGGCGCCTCGCCGATCGTCACTTCGACGAGCGTGTGGACGTCGGCACGCACGACGAGCTCGCGGTGCTCGGCGGAGCGCTGAACCGCGCGGCGGGCGAGCTCGCCGAGAGCGAGCAGCAGATCCGCAAAGAGGTGGCGATTCGCACCGACCTCGGCCGCTACGTCCCCGAGCAGCTCGTCGATCGCATCGTGCGCCGCGAGGCCGACATGCGGCTCGGCGGCGATCGGCGGACGATCACCGTGCTCTTCGCCGACGTCGTCGGCTTCACGCCGATGGCCGAGCGTCTGCCGCCCGAGGTCACGGTGCAGATCCTCAACGAGCTCTTCACGATCCTCACCGAGATCGTGTTCAAGCACGGCGGCACGGTCGACAAGTTCGTGGGCGACTGCGTGATGGCGTTCTGGGGCGCGCCCAGCGATCAAGCCGATCACGTGCGACGCGCACTGGAGGCCGCCGAGGACATGCAGACGTGGCTCGAGACGGGCAACGAGCGCTGGAAGCAGAAGCACGGCGTGACGATCCAGCTCGCGATCGGCGTGCACACCGGCGATGCGGTCGTCGGCAACATCGGATCGGAGAAGCGCATGGAGTACACGGCGATCGGCAGCGTCGTGAACCTCGCCGCGCGCCTGGAGGCCATCGCCCGCCCGCAGCAGATCCTCGTGACCGACGCGGTGCGCGCCGTCGCGCACGAGCACTTCGAGCTGATCGACGCGGATCTGCATCGCCTCTCGGGCTGGGCCGAGCCGGTGCATCTCTGGGAGCTGCGGCCATGAGCGCCGTCGGCCCCCAGATCGGCGACGTCCTCGCCGGCCGCTATCGATTGATGTCGATCCTCGGCGAGGGCGGCATGGGCGCCGTGTACGAAGCGATCCAGCTCGATCTGCATCGACCGGTCGCGCTCAAGCTCTTGCACGGCGCGATGGGCAACACCGCCGAGGCGGCGCAGCGATTCCAGCGCGAAGCGCGCGTGACCGCGGCCCTTCATCACCCAGGCGCGGTGAAGATCTTCGACTTCGGTCGCGACGAGGCGGGCCGCTTCTTCCTCGTGATGGAGAAGCTGCGCGGTACGACGCTGCGATCGTTCGTCGACCCGAGCCTGCCGCTCCTACCGCTCGCGCGGATGGTCGACATCTCGATGCAGATCGGCGACGTGCTGATCGCATCGCACGCGATCGGCTTGGTGCACCGGGATCTCAAGCCGGAGAACGTGTTCCTCGAGACGAACCTCGACGGAAGCGATCGCGTCGTCGTCGTCGACTTCGGTCTGGCGTACATCGAAGATCGCGCCGACGCATCGCGCATGACGAAGGACGGCGTGATCTCCGGAACGCCCGTGTACATGTCGCCCGAGCAGTGCGTCGGACAGGGCGTGGGCGTCGCCGCCGACATCTACGCGCTCGGCTGCATGATGTACGAGATGGTCGTGGGGGTCGTGCCCTTCGAGGGCATGTCGTTCCAGCTGCTCGTCAAGCACGCGTACGAGGAGCCGATCGCGCCGGGCAAGCGCCGCAGTGACGTGTACGTGCCGCGCATGCTCGAGGAGCTGATCCTCGAGATGCTGCACAAGGACCCCAAGACGCGGCCGAGCGCCGATGCCGTCGTGGCGAGGCTCGGGCGTCTCGCGGTGACGCTCGGCGAGCGCGAGCGTACGCGCGGACGAGATCTGCTCGAGGGACGTGCGGCGCGGATGATCCCGACGGTCCGCACGCCCGAAGATCCGCACGACGAGGGCATGCGCCCGACCGCTGTGCCGGACGAGTCGATCCCGCCGTCGCGTGCGCTCGTGTTGCTCGGCGCGATGCAAGAAGACGTCGTGCTCGGCCTGCGGGCGAACGGGCTCGCGCCGCTGATCGTGAGCGCGTTACCGCTGCCGGCGGGCGCGATGGCCGTGTTCGCGCCAGCCGCCGACGACGCGTTGCTGAAAGCGCTCGTCGCCACGGGCGTTCCCGTGCTCACCGACGCGGCACCCGACGACGTCGATCGCGTTTCTCGCATGGTCGGGCTCGGCGTCGCCGACGTCGTGCACCAGCCCGTGCGCGCGGAGACACTGGCGACGAAGGTCCATCGCGCCGTGAAGAAGGCCGCGCGTCGCGCGCGTTGAGGGATACGCTCAGCAGCGGCGGCCGTTGCCGGCGGGATCGTACGGGTCGCGATCGCTGCAGCGGTATCCAGGCCCGTAGTAACCACCGCAGCGACGGCCGTAGCCGGCGCGGTCCACCGGATCGGAGTCGGTGCAGCCGCGGATGCCGCCGTGGTGGTGGCAGCCCGTCGCGAGCGCCACGACCGTCGCGCCGAGGATCCCGAAGGCCGAGCGCCTCCCGACCGTGTGCGTCGTGATGTCCGCCTCCGTGAGCCCTCGCTTGGTGACGTTCTGCTTCTTCTCCGTCATGTCGACACCCCTGGTGGAAATCCTACTTGTCATTCCCTGCGCTCGTCGACCGCGAGCGGCGAGCTCAAGGAGCGTCGAACGCGGCCCGCGCGTTGAGCGCGATCGTGGCGGTGGGCCAGAGGTCGTCGCCGAAGCCGTAGCGGCCCGCGAGCGAGAGGAAGACCGGCGCGAGATCGAGGCCGAGCGCGAGACCGACGCCGCCTGCATACCAGTCGCGGCCGTCCTCGTGGCCGATGGTCATCGTCCCTTCGACGCCGATCGTGAGGAGCGAGACGGCCAGAACGTCGAGCCCGTACGCGCTCGCCCAGAGCATCGAGCCGTTGGCATCGAGATCGAAGATGCCCGCCTGTCGCGAGCGCAGCGCGACGCGGTCGGCGATGCGCAGCGAGAGATCGCTCGCGATCTGCAGGCGTCCGCGGTTCAGCCCGCCCGGGCCCGCGGTCGGAGCCCACATGCCGAGATCGAACGCGAGGCCGAAGCCGCCGGTGCTCGCAGAAGAGAGCACGCGCGAGCCGACGGAGAAGAACACGTCGCGCGCTCCGCGATCGGCCGTGCGCGAGGCCTGCCCGAGGATGTCGAGCGGCACGACCGCAGCGATGCGCAGGTACTCGCCGAAGAAGCCCGCGTTCACGCCCGCGATCATGCGCACGCGTGGATCGTTCTCGCCGAGGCGCGCGCTCGCGACCGTCATGCCGAGTGTCCCGCCGAAGCCGGTGCGCTGCTCGTCGCGCAGGCCGACCCAGCTCGGCATCGCGAACGCGCCGAGGCCTTCGTGCAGACGGAACGGCGGCGCGGGCGGCGGCGGCGGAGGAGGCGGCGGATCTTCGACGTGGACGGTGAGCGTCTCGAGCGCGAGCGTCGGCGCGTCGCGCGAAGCGAGCGTGAGCGCGATCGACTCAGGCGCATCGAGCGCGACGCTGACCGTGGCCGCGAGCTCCGCGTCCGCGTGCGAGGTCACGTCCGTGATCGATGCACCGATCGCGCTCGTGACGAGGATCGCGCTCTCGTCGGGCGCGCCCGCATCGAGCCGGATGCGCACCGGCGCCGACGTGCCTCGAACGATCGGGCCGAGCGGCGAGCCGTCCTCGGCGAGGAGCCTCGCGCGGATGCCGATCACGTCGACGTCCATGCCGGCGATGTTCTGGCCCGCGCCATCGACGCACGTGAGGAAGCCCGTGCCGAGCGTGTCGAGCACGAGCTCGTGCGAAGGCTCGCTCGCGCCCATCGCGCACACGACGCCCTCCGGCACCATCGCACGCGCGCCACGAAGGACTTCCGGTGGCGGCGGCGCGCTCGTCGCGAAGAGCGCTGCGTCGGCCAGCGCATCGAGCTCTTCGAGCACGTCGACCGGGTTGCTCGCAGCATCGGGCGCGACCTCTCCCGGTGAGAGGAAGCGGACGCCGACGATCTCGAACGGCTCGCCGTTCGCAGGCCGCCCCTCGAGCCGATCCGCATCGAGCGTGGCGACGCGCACGAAGTAGCGGCCGGCAGGGAAGTGGTACGCCTCGAAGCGCGTGACGCTCGCGGCGACCTCGACCTGGAACACCAGATCGCGCCCGTCCTCGCGGCGCGCGATCTCCACGCGATAGGCGCTCGCGCTCGGCGCGGGCAGCCAGCTGCCGCGCATCGTGCCGCCGCTGTCGATCGCGCCGAGGAACGAGCGAGCCTCGCCGGCGGACCACGCGGGCGCGACGGGAAGCGGGCGCGGCGGCGTCGGCGGATGGCCGCGGCGCACGATCGTTCCGTGGCCGCTCGGGACTTCGACGCTCGTGTGCTCGACCCCAGCGGGCGTCGCGTGCACGTTCGACGCGTGGCCGCTGTGCGTCGAGATCGCGGTGTCGCCGCTCGTGCGCGCGACGTCGACGCTCGTCTCGCCTTCGCCGACCTGCACCTGTGCGACGGGCGTGTCGACGACGAGCGGCGCGTGGCCCGAGAGTGAAGAGAGGCGCGAGATCAGCGAGCCCTCGCGCAGCTCGGCGTGCGTTCCTTCTTCGCGCACGCGCTCGACCGACGCCCCGTGCACGATGACCAGCGTCTGCTCGCGGATCGCCGCGACCGACGACGAGCGGAACGTGAGCTCCGCGCTCGAGCGCTCGCTCGTGCTGACGCGCGATCCGCTGTCGAGATCCTCGCCGATGTGCGCGCCGCTCATCGTGCTCTCGCTCGAGCGCTGCGCGCGCACGGTGCCGCGCGCGTCGGTGACCGTGGCGTCCGCACCGCGTTCCCGAGGCAGCGGCAGCTGCAGCACTTGTCCCGCATGCAGGTGATGCGGCATCGGCCCGAGATCCGGGTTGTGCTCGTGGATGCGATCGTAGCGACGCGGGCTGCCGTACCAGCGCTCGGCGATCGTCCCGCACGTGTCGCCCTCTTGGACCGTGTAGGGCTCGAGCGTGTCTTGCGCCTGCACGACCGACGCGGCGCCGAGCACAAAGACGAAGACGAAGGCGCGCATCTTCACGGCGCCTCCACGCAGCGATCGCGCAGCGCGAGACCGGCCGGCATCGGGTCGACGATGAAGAACTCGACGCGGCGGTTGGCCTGACGCGCGCGCGTGCTCGTGCCCGTCTCGAGCGGGTGCAGCTCGCCGCAGCCCCACGCTTCCAGTCGTTCCGCGGCGACGCCGTGCTCGACGAGCCAGCGACGCACGCTCGCGGCGCGCGCCGTCGAGAGGCGCAGGTTCGCGTCGTCGCGCCCGCGATCGTCCGTGTGTCCCTCGACGCGCACGCGCGTGACGTCCTCGGCCGACGACAAGATCGCGAGCACGTCGCCGAGCACGGCCTCGCTCGGCCGCAAGATGCGATCGCTGCCGGTCGCGAACTCGATGCGGCTCGTGATCACGATCGTGCCGCGATCGCTGACGTATGCGCGCGCCGGGCAGCCGTTCGTCTGCGGGTCTTCCGTGTGCACGCCGGGCGTCGTGGCGCACGCGTCATCGACGTCCGGGACGTGATCGTCGTCGGCGTCCTCTTCGGGGCAGCCGTCGTGATCTTCGATCTCGTCGTAGTCCTCCGCGTCGAGGACGCACTGGTCGTCGGCATCGACGATGCGGTCACCGTCGCGATCGAGCTGGCCGTACGCGGCGCGGCCTGGCGGCACGACGTGCTCGCGCGCGACGGTGTCCGTGCTCGTCTCTTCTTCCGGTGCGTCGGCGATCATGTCCGCATCGTGCGGTGTCTCTTCGACGACCTCCGGGGCTGCCGCGCGATCGGCCGCGATGCCGTCGACGTCGGCCCATCCGACGGTGAGAACGCCGCGGAATTCCGGGTTGCCATAGGCGTCACCGATGCCGGCACCGCCTGCGAGCCCGACGAACAGAGGTGCGATCGGCCGCACGCGCACGCCGAGCAAGAGCTCGACGGGCGAGACGACCGCGTTGCCGAAGCGGGCGAACGGTGTCGCGCCGTATCCCTCGAGCATGATCTCGAGCACGTTCGGGATCGCGTCGACCCCGACCGAGAGCGCCCACGTCAGCTCGTGCTCGACGCGCAGCGAGCGATACACCGCCGCCTGCCGGAAGCGCGCGCCGAGGTTGCCGGTGATGCGCACGGGCGCGAAGCGCAGCTCGCCGGCGAGCTCTGGTGTGAACGTGACGCCGGCCTCGCCCGCGAGATCCTGGTTGGACGAGATCGCTTCGGCGAGCGGGATGGTCGCGACGGTCTGGATCGCGAGCGCGAACGTATCGCTCTCTTCGCCGACCAGGCGGTAGCGGAACGAGAGCGCGAGATCGCCGAGCCCGGGCCCGCTCGCGGCAGGATCGCGACCGAACGGGATGCCACCTGCGCTCGGCGGACCGCCCATGTAGAGAACGACCGGCAGTCGTGCGGCGACGATCACGCGATCGAAAAGCCCGATCGCACCGCCGACCTGCGCGGCCAGCTCGTGATCGACCAGATCGGCTCCCGTGCCCGACGACGGGCCACGCAGCGGCGCGAGGCCGTAGTCGACGTGCAGGCTCGCCGAGCCGCGCAGATGGCCCATCGATCGCGGGCGCACGACCGCGAAGCCGTCGAGCGGAGTCTCCGCCGCGCGATATTGATCGAGCGCGACACCTTGCGCGCGCGCGCTCGGCACGAACACGAGAACGAAGACGAAGACGAGGGCGAGCCGCATCACGGCGTGCAGGCCTCGTCGACCATCTCGTCGCAGTCGTCGTCGATGTGATTGCAGTGCTCGGGCGCGTCGAGGAAGACGTTCGGGTCGAGATCGTCGCAGTCGTCCCCGCATCCCGCCGCCGACGGAGCGTGGCCGTCGTGATCGTGATCGAAGCGCGGAAGCGTCGACTCGTTCGCGCACGCGCCCGCGACGTCGGGACAGCCGTAGTCGAGGCAGATGTCGCGTCCAGTGACCGGGCCGCATCGCGTCATCTCGACGCACACGTGATCCGAGTTGCAGTCTGCGGTGCCTCCGCAGTCGAGGTGCTCGGAGCGGCAGTCGTTCGGGGCCTGGCACGAGCGGCCGGGAGTGCACGCCGCGCACCGTCCGCCGCAGTCGATGTCGGTCTCGGTGCCATCGAGGATGCCGTTGGCGCAGCCCGTCGGCTGGAGCGAGTGGCAGCTCGCGTCGCAGATCAGCGCGTCGTTCGGCGGCTCGCACGTCTCACCGTCCGTGAGATCGATCGTTCCGTCGCCGCAGAAGTGCGTCGCTCCGCCGACACTGTGGCAGGCCGCGTTGCAGACGGTGCAGCTCATCGCGCCGTACGCGCAGTCCTCGGTGATCGTGTTGTGATCGTCGCAGTCCTCGCCTGCCTGGACGATCCCGTCACCGCAGGCCGTCGGGACGCTCGACGCGCACATCCACGTGGTCGTGCTGCACGTCAAGCCACTCGGGCAGTTGGCGGTCGTCTGACAGCAGCCCTCGGCGCTCACCGTCACGTCGCCCAGATCGCCCAAGCAGTCGGCCGCGAGCGCGCAGCAGGTCTCGTCGCCCGCCCGGCAATTCGCCGTCCCGTTCGAGACGCACGCCTCGTAGATCATCGGATCCATCGCCGTGTCGCACGGGCGAAAGCAGGTGTCGGCCTCCACGCAACCGCTCTGCGTGCTCACGACCGTCTGATCGTCGAGCTGTCCGATGCAGTCGGCCGCGAGCGCGCAGCAGCGACGGTTGCCCGCCTCGCACGGCGTCATCGGATCCACGAGCCCGTTCGCAACGCAGTGCGCGAAGAAGGTCTGGTCGTCCGCCACACACGCGGGTCGACAGTCGTCGACCGTGTGCGTCCGGCAGCCGACGATCACCAGCGCCAACGCCCCCAGCGCCAAGCATCGCATCGAGCCGACTATCGCGCGCGCGATGCTTCGATGGCAATCGCGTTCCGTGCAACGATGCGCGCGTGCGTTGGGTGCTTCCCTGGGCCGTGCTCGCCCTCGCGTGTCAGTCGTCGGCTTCGAGCGGTGCCACGTGTGGACGCGACTCGGACTGCACAGGCCCGCTCGTGTGTGCGCTCGGGCGCTGCCGCAACGCATGTCGCTCGAGCCGCGACTGTCCGGCGGGCACGCACTGTCTCGTCGAGCCGGCCACGGGGCTCTCGGCATGCTCGCTCGACCAGGTCGATGGGTGCGACGCCAGCGGCTGTCCCGACGGCTTCGCGTGCCGCCAGCACCAGTGCGTGAATCTGTGCGGAGCGATCGTTCGCTGTCCCGACGGTGTCTGCCAGGACTCGATCTGTCTTCCACCGCCCGACGACGCGGGCGTGCCGACGTCCGATGCCGGCTCGTGCCACGGACCGCATTGCGATCCGGTGATCGATCTGGCGCTCGACGGTGATCGCGCGCTCGTCGTCACCACATCCGGCGAGGTCTGGGGATGGGGCGATGCGACGGGCGGCGCGCTCGGCGACCGCCTCGAGATGCACATGGCGTGTGCAACATGCTCGTCGACACCGGTCCGCGCGCTCGGGCCCGACGGAACGCCGTGGGTCGATGCGGTCGCCATCGCGATCGGTGGCCCCTCGTGCGTGGTTCGACGAGACGGCACCGTCTGGTGCTGGGGCTCGAACTACGATCACCAGCTCGGCAACGGCATGACCGTCGACACCGACGTGCCCGTCCAGGTGCTCGCGGTCGACGACGCGGGCGTGCAGGCGCCGCTCGATCAGGTGATCGCGATCGACAACGACGGCGATCAATCGTGCGTGATCCGCGGACCCGCACGAGATGTGTGGTGCTGGGGCGGCAACGAGGAAGGCGCGCTCGGTGACGGTACGACGATGCCGCGCGCGACCGCCGTGCGCGCGAGCGAGCTCGGCACCGGCATCACCGAGATCGACGTGATGGCGCGGCGCACCGTCTCGCTCGATTCGTCGGGCACGTTGCGCGGGGTCGGCATCAACACGTGCCAGATGCTCGGCGTCACCGCGACCGATCCGATGGTGTCGGGCACGACGCTGCCGATGGCGGGTGTGGCCGAGGTCACGAGCAGCATCTTCGACACGTGCGCGATCGGAATGGACGGCTCACTACGGTGCTGGGGCTTCGGCGCGCAGGTGACGGGACACGCCATGGGCCTGCCCGCGTGCGCCGGTTGCGGCAGTGGCGACGATCCGTGCACGCCGGTGCCGCAGCCGATCCTGCAGCCGCGCAATCATCCGCTCGTCCATCTGTTCGGCCACGGCTACGGCGCCATCCTCGGTGTCGACGCCGACGGCGGGCTCTGGGCCTGGGGCGGGATGTTCGACGAGCCCTTCTCGCCGAGCGCCGATCCCGTCCAGATCTATCCGAGCGGTGTCGCCGATGCGTACATGAACCATGCGGCCTGCATGCGTACGAGCGCCGGCGACGTGCTCTGCTTCGGCGCGAACGACGTCGGACAGCTCGGACGTGGAACGACGAGCGCGTCGGAGGCCGACATCGCCCTCGTGGTGTGGCCGTGAAACGAGCGCTCGCGATGCTGCTCTTCCTCGTCGGCTGTCAGGCGGCCGCGACGCCTGGAGACGGATGCGTGCGAGCGAGCGACTGCCCGAGCGGTCTGGTCTGCGCGATCGGCAGATGCCGAGACGGCTGCCGTACGAGCGACGACTGCGGGCCAAGCGCGCGTTGCATCGTCGATCCGACGACGATGGTGCGGAGCTGCTCGCTCTCGGTCGACTCGTGCGCGACGCACGACTGCGCGCTCGGCTTCGTGTGCCGCGACGATCAGTGTCTCAACGCATGCGGCTCCCTCGTCGGCTGTCCCGATCGCGCGTGCGAGGACGGCGCGTGCGTTCCGTTGCACGGCGATTCGGGCGTGGCGCCACTCGACGCGAGCGTGCCGATGGGTGTCGTGCACATCGCAGCGGGCAATCGTGGGTTCTGTGCGACGACCGGCGCCGGAGCGCTCTGGTGCTGGGGAGACGCGACGGCCGGGGCGCTCGGCGACGGCCTCGAGATGCATGGCGACTGCGACACGTGCGCCAGCACGCCGCAGCAGGCGCTCCGCTCGCCGGGTCATCCGCTCACGGGCGTGACTCTCAGCGCGACACAGACGGGCTTCACGTGCGCCGTCGTCGCCGGCATCGTGGAGTGCTGGGGCAACGGACCGCTCGGCAGCGTCGGCGCGTTCACGTCGCTCACGCCGGTGCAGGCGCAGGTGTCGTACATGGGCGAGATCGGCCCGATCGACGCGACGACGATGGTCACGGCCGGCACCGATCACTTGTGCGCCGTGTGGGGCCAGAGCCAGACCGTGTCGTGCTGGGGTGAGGGACCGAACGGTCAGCTGGGCGACGGGGCGGCCACGCCCCGAACCGATTTCGCGATCACCGCATCGCAGTTCGCGTCGATGCCGCTCGCGATCTCGGCCTCGCAGCATCACACCATCGTGCTCGACGGGAGTGGGAAGATGCACGGCGTCGGCATCAACTCGGCGCTCGAGCTCGGCACGACCCTGCCGACGGATGCGACGACGGCGACGAGCCCCGACTTTCCCGCGGCGCGCCTGATGGTGACGAACGGCGCGCACACGTGCTTCGTCGGAGCAGGCGACGGAGCGCTCCATTGCCTGGGAGGTGACTACCTCGCGGTCCTCGGCGCGCCGCCGATCCCGGATCTGACGTCGTGCGACGTCGGGATGTGCACTGCGACGCCCTCGACGCTGAACGTCCCGAACGGCGAGACGATCATGGCGCTCGGTCTGACCGATGCGGACGCGTGCGTCGCGACGAGCTCGGGCGCGGTGTTCTGCGTGGGCGAAGGCGCGATCATGAGCACGGACTCGACGACGTTGCTGCAGGTCACCACGCTCACCGACGTGATGGCGCTCGCAGGATCCGACGACGCGATGTGCGCCCTCACGCACGGCGGCCAGGTCCTCTGCTGGGGAAGCAACGACCACGGACAGCTGGGACGCGGCACGCACGACGACGGCGCGTTCCCGACGCCGGTCGCCGTGACCATCCCCGAGTGACGGCGAAGAAGCGCCGCTCACCGACGCTCGAGGTGCCGTCGCGGACGCGCGGTGTATACGCCCGCGTGACGGGGGAGAGGAGGCCGCGGGTCGATTCGCGCGTCGCGATCGTGATCACGCTGCGACCCATGATCGCGTACGCGCGGATGTCGGGCCCCTCGAGGCCGGGCAGCGACTCGCGTCGAAGCTCGCGCTCGGGCGCGCAGCGGACATGCCCGTTGCGAGCGCGCTGACTTCGTCCCGAGGATCAGTCCTGCATCGCGCCGGCGGCGACCCAGGCGCGGATCGCGGCGACTTGTTCGGGGGGAAGCACCGCGCCGGGCGGCATCTCGGTCCCGCAATTCATCGGGTCCTGCGTCGCTTCGACCTTCGCGACGAAGAAGGACGAGTCGGCATCGCCCGGCACGATGCGCGTTCCGCAGCTGGACGATTGCGCGCCGACGTTGACGAGCGCGGCGTACGCGATGCTCGACGTCGAGAGGTCGAGCTGGCCCGAGAACTCCGCGCCGGACGCGCCGTGACAGGCCTCGATCGCGCAGGTCGGGCGCACGATCGTGCTGTAGATGCTGGTCCACGTCGGCGCCACGGAGACCGCGTGCGGCGCGGCCACCGTTCCGACGGGGACGCAGCGCGACGTCGCCAGATCGCAGAGCGGCAGCGGCGAGCAGTCGGAGTCGCGCGTGCAGCTCGCTGGCGGCGTGTCGCTCGTCGCTTGGATCACGGGCGATCCGCAGGCGAGCCAGACGCGGAGCAGCTCGACGCCCTCGACCGTGTCGAGCCCCGGGATCGGTGTGCCCTGGCTGGCGCCGTCGGGAAACTGCATGAACGGCCCGGTGTCGGTCGTCCGACCCGCGGTTCCCGGAGGCATCGAGCCGTCCACCACCGTCGCGTAGATGTCGTCGCGATCGCGGTGGATGAGCAGCTGCGCCGCGTAGAGGTGCGCCATGCCCGTGTCGGCATCCGCGTTGTGCGAGTCGTCGGCGAGCAGCGGGTCGAAGTTCAGATCGGCCGGCGCGCCGTAGCGACGCGTCGCGTTCGCCGCGTGGCAGAACGAGCCGCCACCGGCGCACGACGCGACCATGATCGCCTGTCCGGCGTACGCCGGGTTGCCTTGCGCGTCGTAGACCAGCGTCTGCGCGTTGTGCATGTCGGCGTCGCTGCACGCGTGACCGACCGTGGCGCGACACGCGGCGAGTGACGAAAGCGAGGCGAGCGCGAGAATCGCGCGCAAGAATAGACGGCGCATCGGGAGCTCACATGGGGCGGCCGCAATCGATCCACGCTTGGATCGTCGCGATCTCGGACGTGGTGAATCCCCCCAAGGAGTCACGGCGCGCCATGCTGCCGCCCGGACGACCGAGCGTGATCGTGCACGCAGCCATCGTCCCGCCGCAGCTCGAGCTCGTGCGATTGGCGACCGAGTACGACGAGCCGAAGTGGACCTCGCTGCCCGTCGTGTGGCAGTCGGCGCAGTGCTGGACGTAGATCGGCTCGACATCGGCTGCGAAGGTCGTCGAGCAAGTAGGCGCAGTCCACGCATCCGGTGAAGCGACCCATGCGTCCGGCGCGTGCGTGCCCGCGTCGTGCCCGGGCGGCACCCAAGCGTCTTCGCCAGGAATCACCGCGGCATCTTCGTGCGGAGGCGGCGTCGAGCCGTCGACCGGGTCGGGGGACCAGGCATCGCCGATCGAGCCGTGGGCCACACGATCCTGCGCCTGCCGGTACTGGGCGGGCTGACATCCGAAGCCGACCATGCAGGTCACGACCGTGGCGAACAGCAGAGCAATGCGCATGAGAGCCTCTCGTTGACCGGACTGGGCGCCGTGTGCAAGCGCCATGCGCGGGCGCGGAGCCTGCGGGATCGCCGTGATCCGCTCCGCGAGGTGTTCGGCTCGTGCCCACTGTGCACGGGCTTGCGCAGTCAGGGGGCGGTGCGGAGGTCCACGATCACGTCTCGCTGCTCGCCGTCGCTCAGCACGACGTGCTCGGTGCGCGTGACGCCGAGAGCGGGATTGCTGAACACGATCTCGTGCGCGCCGGGCGGCAGGGCGACGTCCACGAGCGGCGTGATCCCCTGAGCGCGTCCGTCGATCGTGACGTCGGCCCAGGGACGCGCGTTCAAGCGCACGTGAGCGGGCAGGGCGACGACGACGGTCGTCGGCGGAGGATCCGGCAGGCTCGGCGGTGCCGGCCTCGGCACACGCCGCTCGACCGGAGCAGCGAGACCGATCGTGGCGCTCGCGGGCGGCGACACGGGAATGACTGGCGCCACCGGCTCGTCGGTCGCGGCCTGCGTGGGCGAAGCGGGAGACGGCGGGGCGTGGCTCGTCGTCGTCGCGCGCGGCGGCTGGGCGAACGGCCACGTGATCGCGACGAGCACGACCGCCATCACCCCGAGCGCGACGCGCATCGGCCAAGGCGAAGACGCTGGCCTCGGCGGCAGTGGCGTGGGGCGCGGCTCCGACGCGCTGCGACCGGGCTTCATCCGTCGCTCGAACGTCGCGCTCTGTCCCTCGGTCACGAACGACGCGTCGGTGCGGAAGTCGCCTTCGCTCTCTTCGCCCTCGGTCTCCACGGGCTTGCGTGCGGCGACCTCTTGCGAGAGCCGATCGCGAGGCGAGCGCTTGGTGCGGACGCGGGCCTCCGCGAGCAAGGCCTCGAGCGCGTCGACCACCTCGGCCGCGCTCGCTGGCCGCGCGCTCGGATCCTCGGCGCAGAGACGCGCGAGGAGCACGCCCAGCGCGGGCGAGACCTTCGCAGGCGGCACGTAGGAGCGCGTCTCTTCGATCGTGAGCGCGGCCTTGCCGCCGAGCAGCTCGTCCAGGACCAGACCGAGCGAATAGAGATCCACCGCCGGTGACACGACGCCGCCGGAGCGCTGTTCCGGTGCCATGTACCGACGGGTACCGCCTGCGGCGGCGCTCGCTTCGGCGACGGCGACGCCGAAGTCCGCGAGCTTCACCTCGCCGGCGCGCGAGACGAGCACGTTGGCCGGCTTCAGATCGCAGTGGGCGAGACGCAGGTCGTCGCCGAGGCCGTGCACGTAGGCGAGCGCGCGGGCGATCTCGACGCCGATCGCGAGCGCGACGTCCTCGTCGAGGCCGTCCTCGTGGCCCGTGAGCAGCTGGCGCAGATCGCAGCCATCGACCCACTCCATCGCCAGGTAGTAGTCGTTATCGCTGCGTCCGAAATCGAAGACGGATACGATGTTGGCGTGCGACAGACGCATCGAGACGCGCGCTTCCGCGACGAAGCGCTCGAGCGCCGCCGGATCGGCGAGGCGCTCGCATCGAATGCGCTTGATGCACAGCTCTTTGGTGACGCCAGCGGCGCCGAAGGCGCGCGCTCGATGGACCTCGCCCATCCCGCCTCGACCGACTCGGCCGAGCAGCGCATAGCGGCCCATTCGCACCGACGGAGCTTCCGGCACGTGATTCTTCGATTCTGCCTCTTTTTCGTGCTGTTTGCATGCACGACGATGGGGTCTGCGATCGCAGCCGCCCAAAGGGCTCGATCGCGGGAGATGATCGTCGTGCGATCCGGGCCGGACCTGGGGGCCGAGGCCGCCGCCATCGCAGACCGGATCGTCGAGCGAAGTGCGCTGGACGGGACCGATCGCGTGCGTGCGCCCGTGCCGTTGCGACGCGAGCCGAGCGATCCCGTGGGCGAGGCGCTCACGCGCGCCGACGAGGAGTTCGCTTCGCTCGCCTTCGGCGCTGCGCAGGCCTCGATCGCGCAGGCGCTCACCGCGATCGACGATGGAGCCACCGTGACGCGCGCGACGTTGCTGGACGTGCTCCTCGTCGCGTCGATGATCTACGGGGCGACCGGCGACACCGTGCTCGCGGATCGCGCGGCCCACGGGGCCCTCGCGATCGACCCCACGCTCGAGATCGATCCTTCGCGCTATCCGCCGACGCTGGCGGCGCGGATCGACGCGCTCCGTCCGGCGGTGGCCCGCTGCCCGATCGCGTTGAGGCTCGATCCGAGCGATGCGGCGCTGGTGATCGACGGAGAGCCCGTCTCGACGCTGCCGACCGAGCTCGGCTGCGGCGCGCATTGGCTGAGCGCCACGCGCGTCGGCTACGGGCCGCGCACCGAGCGGGTGGAGCTCGGCCCCGAGAATGCTTCGGCCGCGATCGCATTGGTGCTGACGATCGATCCGGCCTCGGCGCTCGCGCTCTCCGGCGAGCCCGGAACGCCCGTGCCCGCGCTCAGCGAGCGCGCCGCAGCGACGCTCGGCCGCTCGCTGGTGGTGCTCGATCTGGTGCACACCGAGGACGGCGCGCTGCTCGCGACGCTCGGCGCGCGCTCGGTCCGCACGAGCGCCTCCAGCACACCCGACGAGATCGCGCAGGCGCTCCTCGCGCCGATCGAGCACCGCACCGACACGGACCTGATCGTCGGAGTGAGCGTGGGTGTCGGGGCGGCGGTGCTCGCGGCGATCGCGATCGGCCTCGCCGTCGCGCTCGCGCCGTCGGGGAGCTCGGGCTGGACCGGCATCGGCGAGGTCATGCGGCCTTGAAGCTCGCGCGCTCGGCTCTCGCTCTGATCTTCGTCTCGGCCTGCGCTCCGGCGGGCACGCGCGTGCCGTTCGACGTGCTCTCGCTCGGTGACGACCCGTTCTTCGGCGGAACGGCGACGGCCATCGCGGTCACCGTCGAGCGCGGCGGCGTGCGCGATCCGGCGAGCACCACGCGCTTTTCGCCGAGCGAGCGCACGCTGACCCTGCCGCCGTTTCCCTTCGGCACCGACTACAGCATCGTCGTGGAGACGGAGATCTCGGGCTTGGTCCTCGCGCGCGGGCGCTCGTTTCCTTTCGCGGTCACCGCGGCCGGCGCCGATCGGGTGCCCGACGTGTCGCTCGGCGTGCTCGGTCGATTCGCGCCCGCCGGTAGCGCCGATGCCAGTGATCCGTTCGTGCTCGCCGCGCCGAGCGCCGAAGGTGCGCTCTTGGTCTCGACGCTCGGCATCGCGCGCTTTCTCGCGCACGGCGCCGACGGGCGTCCGAACATCGGCGCGCGTGCTCCCTGGCCGAGCGCGCGCGTGGGCGCCTCGTTCGTCGCGCTCGGTGTGGGCGTTCTCGCCGTCGGCGGCGCCGCGCCGGGTGCGACGCTCGTCGGGCCGAACGGTCAGATCCTCGCGGAGCTCGGCGGCGCCGACGTGCAGGCGATCGGCGGCGCCGCGCTGGTCGCGGTCGATTCGTCGACCGTGCTCGTGATCGGTGGCGCGACCTCGTCGGGCACGCACGTCGACGACGTCGTTCGCATCGCGTGGGACGGTGCTGCGCTCAGCGCGCACGCGCTCTCGCCCTTGCCGGTGGTCCGCGCCGATGCCCGCGCGACGCTCGTCACCGTGCACGACGGCTCGAGCCGGGTCGTGATCATCGATGGCATGAGCGCGACGGGGCCGCTCGGCGACGTCGTGCTCGTCGACCCTTCCGATCGAAACCCGCCCGTCTCGGTGCCTCTGGCGACCCCCGTCACCGGGGCTGCCATCTGCGCGCTCGACACCGGCCTCGTGCTGCTCGCCGGAGGGAGCAGCATGGGAAGCGTCACCGGCGCCGTCACGATCCTCTTGATCCAGCCGAGCCAGAGCCCCGTCGTCACGGCGCTCTCGCCCGCGCCCCCACCGCTCTTTCGTCCGCGTATCGACGCCGCTGCGGTTCCGTTCGGGCCCGGTCTGGCGCTCGTCGTCGGCGGATCGGACGCGAGCGGCGCCGCCGTCGGCGAAGCAGAGATCGTCGAGGTGAGCCTCGAGTTCATCACGGGCAACGTGGTCCTGACGGGAACGCTTCCCAGCCCGGCGATCCCGACTGCAGCCGCGCGCCTCTCGGACCACACTGTGCTCGTCGCCGAAGGCTCGGCTCTCTCTCTCTACTTTTCGCCGCGAGGCGAGTGAACGATGCTCATGCGAGCGGTGCCGTGACCCACGACCAGACCACCATCGACGTTCCCGAGCGAGCTCCCGATCTCGTGCGCGACACCGCCTGCGCGGTCTTCGTCGAGGGCCCGGTGCGCGGCGTGTACGAGCTGCCGGCCGGCGCGACCGTCGCGATCGGGCGGAGCCGCAGCTCCGAGATCCAGATCGACGACGCAGCCGTGAGCCGCCTGCACGCGACGCTCGTCTGGGACGGCAAGACGCGCGTCACGGTCACCGATCACGGCAGCCGCAACGGTACGCGCATCGGCGCGCGCCGCATCACCGGCGAGGCTTCCGCGATGCACAACGACGTGCTCCAGGTCGGCCCGTCGTCCTTCGTGCTGCTCGTGCCGACGGGCGAGGTGCGCACGGCGGGCATCGGCACGATGGCGCACACGCTGCTCGTTGCCGAGCGCGCCTCGCGCTGCGATCTGAACGTTCTCATCCTCGGCGAGACCGGCGTCGGCAAAGAGGTCCTCGCGCACCGCATCCACGATCACAGTGCGCGCGCCAAGGGCCCCTTCGTCGCGCTCCACTGCGGCGCGATTCCCGAGACGCTCGCCGAGTCCACGCTCTTCGGTCACGAGAAGGGCGCGTTCACCGGCGCCGAGGCGCGCCGCGAAGGCGTGCTCGAAGCAGCCCACGGCGGCACGGTGTTCCTCGACGAGGTCGGCGAGCTCCGGCCGAGCAACCAGGTGCGACTGCTGCGCGCACTGGAAGAGCGGACCATCGTCCGCGTCGGTGGCACCAAGCCGATCCCCGTCGACGTGCGCGTGATCGCCGCGACCCATCGCAACCTCGATCGCGCGGCCGTCGAAGGCTCGTTCCGGCGCGATCTGCTCTATCGCCTCGACGTGCTGCGGATCGAGATTCCGCCACTGCGCGCCCGGACGGACGAGCTGCCCGAGCTCGCGCGCGTGCTGCTCGCCGACGTCGCGCCCGACAAGAAGCTCGAGGGCGACGCGCTCGCATCGCTCACGCACTACGCATTCCCCGGCAACATCCGCGAGCTGCGCAACTTGCTCGCGCGCGCCGCCACGATGTGCGACGGCGCCGTCATCGGCCGAGAGACGCTGGACGAGCTGCTCCCCAAGGGCGCGACCCGCGGTGATGGTCCGCTGCGAGGGCGCGTCGGAGATACGGAGCGCCAGGCCATCGAAGAAGCGCTCGCCGCCACGGGTGGGAATCAGACGCACGCCGCCGCACGGCTCGGCATCTCGCGCCGAGGCCTGATCTACAAGATGGAACGCTACGGCCTGAAGAGGCGGGCGTGATCGCGTTGGCCCCGTCTTCGCAACGAGCGACCATCGTGACGGGTCGGCACGCATCGCGGAGCGTTGGGCGTGGCATCGTGCGCCGGGCGCGGGTGCTGCTCGTCGCGACGTGGCTCGCCGCGGTGTCGGGGTGCGTGTCGCCGCCCGCGACGATGGACGATGCCGCGAGCCCCGACGCGGCGGTGCCCGGCGTTCCGGGCACGCTCGAGCTCCTGCCGGCGACGACGGAAGCGCCCGAGCTGCCGGTCGAAGGCTTCACGCTTCGCATCCGCAGCATTCGCTTCGTCGGCGATCGCGGCCCCGAGCTCGATCCCGGGATCGACGGCACGGGCCTGGTGTCGATCGGTCCGACCGAGCTCGAGGTGCCTATCGGCGACGTGGCACCGGCGCTCTACTCCGCGGTCCTCCTCACGCTCGGCGATGCGACCGGTGAGGTCGATCAGCCGGTGCTCGAGCTCCAGCTGGCACTGATCCACAGCCAGACGCTCGACATCGCGACGCTCGCGCCCATCACGCTGAACGCCCGCTGCGAGCACGGCGCCGTCGTGAACACCACGGATGCGGTGAGCATCGGCGTGGACTTCGCGCTGACCGACGCCGTGGCGAGCGTGCTCGAGTACGATCTGCCCGCAGCCGATGCACACGGCGTCGTGCGCGTGGACGAGAACACGGCGCCCGACGCGATCGCCGCCTTCCGACGCGAGCTGGCCGAGCACATCCACGCCGAGTGTGGGCCCGACACGATCTGACGCTCGACGGATAGTGCGAACGGTGCGCGCTGCGCATGCGATTGCACAGCGCCGAGCGCTCGCGGCCGACGCGCGACTGTGCACGCGCTTGCGCAGCGTGTGAGGACGCATGCGCTCGAGGATCTCCGACCCGGCGGCCGCACTATGGTGCGCGCCACCATGACTGGCCGTACGCCGTTCTTCGTCGCGCTCGCACTCGTCACGCTCGCCGGCTGCGGCAACGGTCGCTCCGAGGCCGACCCCGATGCGGGCAGCGATCCGGGCGTGGACGCGTGGATGGCGGATCTCGATGCCGCGACGGTCCCGCTGGACATGGGCTCTGCCGAAGGGGATCCGCTGAACGCCGCACCCATCTGCACGCGGAACAGCACGTGGCGTCTCGGCAACGTCGGCTCGGCAGCGATGAACCCGGGCCTGCCGTGCATCGCGTGCCACGTGACCGAGCGGCGTGCGCCGCAGTTCACCGCAGCGGGCACGGTCTATCCGACCGGCCACGAGCCGGATCTCTGCAACGGCGTCAACGTCGGGACGCAGGTCACGATCGAGCTGCACGACGCATCGGGCCACAGCACGACGATCAGCCCGAACAGCGTCGGCAACTTCTACTACCAGGGCACGCTCACGCCGCCGCTCACCGCTGCCGTCCACTACATGGGACGCACGCGAGAGATGACGACCCCGGCGCCGAGCGGCGACTGCAACTCGTGCCACACGCAGGACGGCGCGATGGCCGCGCCGGGCCGCATCACGCTGCCCTGATCTCTCCACTCGGTCCTCCTCTCGGTCGATCCGATCGGAGTCGGGGCTCGCGCTGATACGCATGCGTCCCGGGGAGAGATCGTCGGTCGCCTCGGCGTCCTGTCAGGCTCGGTCTCGATTCCACTCGCCCAGCTCGGGGCACGCGAGAGGGAGCTACCGAGCGGGCGCCCGATCGTCACCGTCTGTCGGTCGGGCGCGCGATCGGCGCAGGCCGCGGTGCTGCTCGCGCGTCGCGGAAGAACGGTGGTCGCGAGCCTCTCGGGCGGCCTCGTGCGCTGGCGGGCCGAAGGTCGCGCCGTGCTCGGTGGTACGGACTGAGCTCAGTCGCTCGCGATCGGCGCGCCGCTCGTCCGAGGTGCTCGCGGGCTCTCGAGCGCGCGGAAGAGCACCATTCCTCCGAGCATCGCGACCGTGAACAGCACGGCGCGCAGGCTCCCGGTGCCGATCGAGACGATGGCGGGCCCGGGGCAGAAGCCGGCGATCCCCCAGCCCACGCCGAAGGTGAGACTGCCCAGCACGAGGCGCGCGTCGATCTCGCGACGTGCGGGCAGCTCCATCGGTGCGCCGAGCAGCGTCGTCGATCGGCGCTTGGCCACGGAGAAGCCGAGCACGCCGATCGCGATCGCGCCGCCCATCACGAAGGCGAGCGACGGATCCCATGCACCGTCGAGGTCGAGAAATCCTTCGACCTTGGCCGGGTCCGTCATCCCGGAGATCAAGAGCCCGATGCCGAACGTGAGGCCGCACGCGAAGGACGCGGCGAGGGTGGCGCGCTTCATCGAATCGCTCCCAGCGCGACGTGGCGCAGCACGAACACGGTGACGAACCCGGCGAACATGAAGAGACCGGTGGCCGCGAGCGAGCGCAAAGACAAGCGCGAGAGCCCGCACACCCCGTGGCCGCTCGTGCAGCCCGCGCCGTATCGCGTGCCGAGGCCGACGAGCAGTCCGGCGATCACGATCTCGATCGGCGACGCAGCGATCGTCGCATGCGGCAGCGCATAGAAGAGGGCGAAGAGCGCCGGCGCGAGCACGAGCCCGAGCACGAACGCGACGCGCGAGCCGCGCTCGCCCGGCTCGTCGGGATGGAGCGCGCCCGCGACGATCCCGCTGATGCCGGCGACGCGGGTGGTCGTGAGCACGAGCGCCGTGGACGCCAGGCCGATGATGATGCCACCGAGCAGCGCGCTCCACGGCGTGAACGAGCTCCACGCGATGCTCATGACGAGCGCTCGCGGCCAGGCTCGGCGACGGATCCGTGATGGTAGATGGCTATCCCATCACCAGCCCCGGAGAACGTGAGCGACGTGGGCACGAACAGGACGCGGTGCAAATCCGCGGCCGTCGACCCGCGAAGATCAGTCGAGCGCGAGCGCAGCGCTCTCGTCGCGCGGCCGTGGCGCCAGCAGATCGAAGGGCGAGCGTGCGAAGCGCAGCGCTGCGTGCTTGGCGCGGACGTCCTTCTCGTTGGCCAGCGACCAGTCCGCGTGGTGCGCGAGCAGCGCGAGCTCGAGCGAGCGGCCGAGCGTGAGCGCATAGCGGCGCGCGCTCGCTTCGACGTCCATCGGCGCGGAGCCGAACGTCTCGGCGAGCCAGCCGTTCGCGCGTCGGATCGTGGCGCGTGCCTTCTCGCCCACAACGCGCAGCTCGGGATCGGCGATCGCGCCCACGCGCTCTTCGAGCAGCGCCTCGAGCGCCGCGGCGACGTCGGGGCCGTGGCCCATCGCGCGGAGCGCATCGAGCGAGAGCACGTTCGTCGTGCCCTCCCAGATCGGCAGCACCTGCGCGTCGCGCAAGAGAACCGGCAGTCCCGTGTCCTCCACGTAGCCCGCACCGCCGAAGCACTCGAGCACTTCGCTGCACGTCGCGACGACCTGCTTGCCCGTCGTCAGCTTCGCGATCGGCGTGAGCAAGCGGAGCAGCGTCTCGTCGTGTGGCTTGGCCTCGCCCGCCTCGATGCGACCGAGCACTTCGATCGCGAGGAACGCCAGATGCACGGCGCCTTCGGTCTCGGCGGCGAGATCGGCGAGCGTGTCCAGGTGCAGCGGCTTCTCCGAGAGCGGCGCGCCGAACGCGATGCGCTTCTTGGCGTAGCTGCGCGCGAGCGCGATGCCGCGACGCATCGCCGACACGGAACAGATCGTGTTCCACGTGCGCGTGACGTTGAGCATCGGCGTGATGTTCTTGATGCCGTTGTCCAGACCGACGACGGGGATCGCCGGCGTGCCGCGCAGCATCAGCTCGGCGGTCGGTACCTTCCGCGTGCCGAGCTTGTCCTTGAGGCGGTTGACCTCGATGTTCTGCATGCGGCCCTCCGCATCGCGCAGCTCGACGTAGAAGAGCGCGAGGCCTCGTCCGCCGGGCGCGGCGCCCTCGGGGCGACCGAGCGTGAGCGACATCTCGCTCGTCGTCGCCGACGTGAACCACTTGCGGCCCCAGAGCCGGTACTGACCGTTCTGGTGTGTCGCGACCGTCTCGCTCTTGCCGACGTCGGAGCCGCCGGTCGACTCCGTCATCCACTGACCGCTGGTCCAGAACGACTTCGGATCGCGCGACGTCAGGTGCGGGATCGCGCGATCGGTCAGCGTCTTGTTGCCGCTGGCGATCAGCGTGCGCGCGGCGCCGTCCGTCATCGCGAGCGGGCACGTGTAGACGTCGCTCGATGGATTGAAGAGGTACGCGAGCGCGAACATGTGCACGCGCGAGAGCGCGCCGAGCTTGCGCTCGTAGGCCGTCGCGACGACGCCGTGCCGAGGGACGATCTCGGCGCATCGCTGCCACAGCTTGGTCACCTCGATCTTGTCGATTCGCTCGCCATAGGGCGACCACTGCGTGAGCTTCGGCTCGTTCAGACGGTCTTCGAGCGACATCCGGTAGAGCTCGCCGCCGGCCAGCTCGCCCATCGCGCGGAGCTCTTCTTCGACGTGCGGCATCGCGTCCTTCGGGACGAGCCGCGCGAGGATCGAGCGGAGCGGTCGATCGTCGTCGTACTGGTTGCCGAGCTCGGGCGGAGACTGATTGAACGGCGAGAAGTCCATCGACGATCAGCCTAGCTCAATCGATGTGCAACGCGCTCGCGAACGGGCGCGAGTGCGCCCATGATGGCCTTCGAAGAAACAACGAAGGAGACCGACGCATGGGCGACAAGAATCCGAAGCAGAAGAATCGGCAGCAGGCACAGAAGCAGAGCGGCAAGGACGCAGCAGCAGCCAAGAGCAAGGCCGCACTGGCGGTATCGGGCGCGCCCGCGAAGGGGCTCAAGAAGTAGCGAGTCCGGGCGCGACGTCGCGGAGTGGCGGCGTCGCGTCCCACGCCTACCGAGGGAGAAGGAGCATGATCGAGAAGGACGTGATGGAGCTGCGCGCGCGGGTCGCGAAGCTCGAGCGAACGCTGGAGCTCGTGGTTCATCAGCTGGGCGTTCGGCTGCCCGTCGATCCCCCGGTTCTGGGTGTCTCGACGCGTGTGCTCGGGCTCGCGCGTGCCGGTGACAAGATCGGCGCGATCAAGGCGTACCGCGAAGAAACTGGCGTCGATCTCGCTGTGGCCAAGCGCGTGATCGACGAGCTCGGATGAGCTGGCTCTCGTGGAAGAAGAAGTCCCTCGACGACGTAGGCGAGGGCGCGGACGTGCGTCTCGTCGTTTTCGTCGCGTCGCCCGACACGCTCGAGAGCGCCCTCGCGCCCACGCGCGCTGCCGTGTTCCGCTGGACGCTGCTGACGCAGCACACCGGAGACGGGTCGTACGGCGCCACGTCCGAGCGTCTCTCGGTGCTCGCGTCCGGTTGGCGCGGCGGACCGCTTCTCGTGCACGCGTCGTGTGGTCGCCGCATCGAAGTGCAGCTCGATCACGCCGTATTGGCGGCGCCCGTGGGACCGCTCGACGGAACGCCCATCGGCAGCTCGCCGCAGTCCGTGCAGCTCTACGGCGCTGCCGCGGCGGCGAGCCGAAGTCCCGTGTTGGTGCGCGAGCACGGCCTCACGCACGGGCAACCGCTCACGCTGGTGGGACACGTCGTCCGCGTCGCTTCGAGCGGCGGCTATCGCGAGGCGGGCGTCGCTCACGACGTCGCGTTCCGCACCGAGGGCGCGATCACGCTCGAGGATCACACGCTCGATCAAGGGGCGTAGTGACGCTCGAAGAGCAGGCGGACGATGTTCTTGTCCGCGGTCGTTG